>CAZCXS010000054.1:0-5918 GCA_964502685.1 uncultured Candidatus Bathyarchaeia archaeon | reverse complement strand
TCGGCAGAGTATCCGCCGGAGAGATAACTGAAGAGGAGCTAAAGAGAATAGAGGACCGAGCATTCCCCAGCTGCGGTTCCTGCAACGGAATGTACACCGCGAACACGATGGCCTGTGTGGCTGAATCTATAGGGCTCTCGCTTCCCGGCTGTGCATCCTCCTTGGCCGTGTCCTCCAAGAAGGCTAGGATCGCGAAGAAGAGCGGAGAAAGAATAGTTCGTATGGTTGAAGAAGACCTGAAGCCGTCAGATATTTTGACTCGAGAGGCCTTTGAGAACGCGATAACCGTTGACATGGCGTTGGGAGGATCAACCAATGCAGTTCTACATGTAACGGCTATAGCTAATGAAGCCGGCGTCTCCCTACCGCTTGAGGTCTTCGATGAGATTGCGAGAAGAACGCCGCATATCTGTGACATGCGTCCCGGAGGACCGCATGACTTAGCGGAGCTCGAAGCCGCAGGGGGCATTCCAGCCGTCATGAAAGTCCTGGAAGATCATCTCCACCTGGATGCGATGACCGTGACTGGCTGTTCAGTAGGAGAGAACATTAAGGACGCGATTATCTACGATAGGGAGGTCATCCGTCCCCTGGAAAATCCAATTCACAAAGAGGGAGGGATAGCCCTGCTTAAGGGGAACCTCGCGCCGAATGGGGCTCTGGTCAAGATGACTGCTGTTCCGCCTAAAATGCTCGTTCACAGCGGCCCGGCTAGGGTGTTCGACTCCGAAGAGGAAGCCATGAAGGCTATTCTAAATGGAGAAATCGATGAGGGAGATGTTGTTGTTATCAGATATGAGGGTCCCAAAGGCGGACCGGGGATGAGGGAGATGCTCTCTCCAACCGCCGCGATAGCTGGGATGGGATTGATTGAGTCCGTTGCTTTGATAACGGATGGTAGATTCTCAGGGGCAACACGGGGGCTCTGCATCGGACACGTGTCTCCGGAGGCAGCTGCAGGAGGGCCAATAGCGGCAGTGAAGGACCGTGACATTATCAGCATCGATGTTCCAAGAAGAATCCTCAGGGTCGAGATAGGGGACGAAGAATTAAAGCGACGGTTGTCAAGGTGGAAGCCCAAGCCGCCTAAGATCAGTAAGGGTTATCTTCGAAGGTACTCGTTTCTGGTTCAGTCTGCTGATAAAGGCGGGACGTTTAGAACCCCATGAATCATTCTGGAGGAGTTCTCATTGAAGTTTGATTTGACTATTGCTTTGGCTGATAGGCCTGGTCAGCTCATTAAGGCTCTTGAACCCATCGCTAAAAACGGCGGGAACATAATCTCCATAATTCATGAACGTGAGGAGCCTTCAGCCGGCTTTGTCCCCGTCAGCCTGGTCGTCGACTTCCCATCCAAGCTGAACCTAAGGAAAACAATCGATGACTTGAAAAAGCTGGGGATCGGAATAATCAGGTCTGAGGAGATAATTGACACGAAGCGGATCACCGTGATCCTAATAGGCAAGATGGATTTGAAACGGCTTGCTGATACCGGAATAAGAAACGTGAAGATCGTAGGCTTCGAGGTCTCAGCTCCCACTTCGAAGGATGCATGCTTAAAACTTGAACTGGAGGTTCCGACAGAATCCGTAGAGGAGGCCATAGACGATCTGAGAAAGATCGCAGACGCGGAGGGGGCTCTTCTTTTGTCTCCCATTTAGACGTGAGATAAAAGGTGTAAAAAATGAACGTCATAATAGTCGGCTTTGGATTCATCGGCAGGGAGCTTGTGAGAACCCTTAATGAGAAACTGGAGAAGATAAGAAGATTAGACAGAGACTTCAGGATTGTCGGGGCATCAGATAGCAGGGGATACCTGTATAACGGTGATGGACTGAACCTTGAGAAACTCAGCGATGTGAAGAGGCTTTCTGAATATTCCGCTGACTATCACGAGGGAGGATCCACAGAGGAGCTCATAGAGAAGCACGATATCGATTTAATGGTTGAAGCGACACCTACAAACATCAAGGACGGGGAGCCTGGGCTTTCCTTCATAAGGAAGGCGCTTAGCAAAGGAATTCACGTCGTCACCTCGAATAAGGGGCCTCTTGTCGTCGCGTTTAGGGAGCTCACGAGTCTAGCTGAGAAGAATGGCTGTCACCTTCTATATGAAGGTACAGTCGCAGGGGCAATTCCGATTTTCTCTCTGGTTAGAAAATGTCTACAGGGGGACAGGATTCGTAGAATCTCTGGGATACTGAATGGGACGACGAATTATATTCTTTCAAGAATGTACTTTGAGGGAACAAGTTTCGAATTAGCTCTTAAGGAGGCTCAGGAACGGGGGATTACGGAGCGAGACCCATCCTACGATGTTGACGGAATAGACGCCGCGTGCAAGGTGGTGATACTTGCAAACGCATTGATGAATCGAAACGTGAAATTTGAAGATGTCGAGAGAACAGGGATTAGGAGGGTTACTCAGGAGGCTGTAAGCTTAGCTAAGAAGTCGAATTTCGCTATTAAGCTGATCGGCACCATTGACAGGCGGATAGAAGTCGCCCCGAAACTGGTTCCGATAAATCATCCATTATGTGTTCATGGGACGCTTAACGCGGTGCATATCGAGACAGACCTGGCGGGAGAGATAACCCTGGTGGGGTACGGCGCCGGCAAAGAGACGGTTTCAGCGGTTCTGAATGACATTCTTACGGTTCTAAAGGAGAGAAGGCTGGGAACATAAAAAATAAGGCGCAGTCTTGTTTTCATCCTTCAAATTTTGTTGTTCCCGGCAGATCCTTAACATAGATCCAATTCCGTCCACATTCAACGCAAAGAATTATATACGTTGAAACCTCGATTGATTAAAAATCAAAAATGGGAGATTAGGCATTTGAGGATAACAGATCTGAAGGCGATAACCCTAGGCAGATTTACTGTGATCAGGATTGACACGGATGAAGGAATATACGGATACGGGGAAGCTCACTGTCCAAAACAACAAGTTATGCTCTTGAAGCGATATATAATCGGCGAAGACCCAACAAACGTCGAAAGAGTCATGAAAAAAATCCGGTTTAGAGGGGCATTCAAACCGTTCGGCTCGCCGGTCAGCGCGATCGAGATTGCTCTTTGGGATATCGCTGGGAAAGCCTCAGGCCTCCCGGTTTACAAGCTCATCGGAGGAAAAGTTCGAGATAAAGTCCGCGTCTATTGCGACTGCGGCGCTGGTGTACGTTTAGACCCAGAGGATCCCAAGTCGGCTTACAGCCCCGAAGCTTACGCTGAGAAGGCTCGTATAAGAATGAAGATGCCTCAAGGCTTTACGATTCTCAAATTTGATATCGGATTCCACGGCGGCCAGCTGCTAAGTGTGCCGGGAGGCGCTTACGAGGCTGAAGTCTCATATCCAACCAGAGGACATGTTACCGAACGCGGCTTGAAAGCTGAAATTGCATGTGTAGAGGCGATCAAGAAAGTTCTTGGCGACAAAATCGGCTTGGCAGTTGATTGTGGACCTGGCCAATCCCTTCCATCAGCAATAAAACTTGCTAAGGCTTTAGAGCCATTTACCCTTCTCTGGGCGGAGGATCTGCTCACAGGTGACTACACGCCCTATACTGATCCTAAGGCTTATAGGCTCTTGACTTCAAGTACAAGCACCCCTATCCTAACCGGAGAACAAATATATCTGAGACATGGATTCAGGGAGCTCATTGAGCAGCATGCAGTTGATATCGTTGCGCCTGACATATGCGACGTAGGCGGACTGGCAGAGGCTAAGTGGATAGCGGAACTGGCGGAGCTTTACGGATTGCTGATTGCTCCTCATAACATGGGGCTTCCAATAGTCTTTATGGCGAATGTTCACGCTGCGGCTGCTATGCCTCAGAACTTCATAGCTTTCGAGTTTCACTCCGCAGATATTCCATGGTGGGAGGATCTGGCGGAAGGCTTAGAGAAGCCGATAATTAAAGACGGTTTTGTAAAGGTCCCTGAGAGTCCCGGGTTAGGTATCGAATTAAACGAGAAGGCCATAAGGAAACATCTATCCGAAGGTGAAAAGTACTTCGATTAATCCTTAATAAAAAAGGGTGCGAAGAGGAGAAAAGCTCACTCTACAATAAAGGTCGCCCTGGTCTCCGGACTCTCCTTGTAGCCGATTCGAACTGCTTTAGCTCTAAGCACAGTCTTCCCTAAAGGAAGACGTAAGGGCTTAGTATATAGCAACCAGCGGGGATTCGTCCCCTCCTCAAAGGTATATGCGATTGAGGCTCCCTGCGTAGGACAGTAAATCTGTATCAGGACTGGCTGTTTAAATCTGCCGCCTTCCCGAACGGGCTTAATCCCATAATTTTCCTCGCAGATCGGTATGAACAGCGGCGCTGCTGTTACCGGCTGCTTATTGTTCGGATACCAGAGGCGGATCATATCTGCCTCTGAAATCCTCCCCATATCTCCGACTTCGCGTAGCCACTCATCGAGCACTCTACGTAGACGTTTAAGTTCAGGCTCATATTCGAGGTCGCCTGCTAGGTTTCTAATCTCATAGGGGTCAGTCTGCGTGTCGTAGAGCTCCTCTGCGGGTCTTGGTTGAAACATCAGCAGCTGCGGTCCTTTAAGTTCCCCCTTCAAGTATAGACGCCACATCTCTTGAACGATTGGATGTCTATTCCTGTACGGGATCCATAACAGGTAAGGCTTGCCGGGATAATAGTTGCGGATATACTTGAACCGCTTATCCCTAACTGCTCTGACCATATCGTAAGACTCGTCATGCCGATCTCTAGATGCAAAGATGTATTCCCGCGGTTTCGCTTTAGGACCTAAGAATGGCCGCCCATGCATGTATGGGGGGATTTCAAGCCCGGCTATTGAAAGAACCGTCGGGCCGAGGTCGATGGTGCTTACGAGATCGTGACAGATACTCCCGGGTTTTAGATGTCCAGGCCAACGCACAATTAAAGGGACATGGATGCCGGAGTCATAAAGCCAACGTTTACCTCGAGGTAAGGGTCCATGATCACTCCAGTGAAACACGACCGTATTCTCCGCCAAGCCGTCCTCCTCTAGCTGAGCTAGAAGCTCACCTAAAATGCGGTCGCAATACTCAATGTTAGTATACATTCGCGCCATCGCCTCCCTTACCTTTGGAGTGTCAGGGAAGTATGGGGGTACCTTCATATCGTCTGGGTCGAAGGTTATTTCCGGACATTTCTCAGGCCACATGCCGCTTTCATGGGTACGCGTGGGGTTAAATACCGCGAAGAACGGCTGATCGGGATCAGGTCTATTACGCCAGTGTGCTTCACGGCTCAGTTCATCCCAAGCCGTGATCGGAGGCTCAAACTGATAATCCGTTTTAAAATTATTTGTGCAATAGTAGCCAGCAGCACGCAGATACTCTGTGAAGCATCGGACATAATGGGGAACAACGGCAGAGTAGGGCGTCGGCAGATTGGGGACAAATCTGTTTGTATGCGTAGTTCGCATGTGATGTGTGCCAACGGAAATGGGGTAAACACCCGTTATTATAGCTGAACGTGCAGGTGCACAGACCCCGGCTGTGGAAAAAGCATTCGTCCAGAGACAGCCTTCAGATGCTAAGCGGTCTAAGTTAGGTGTGCGAGCGATCGGGTCGCCGTAACAACCATAGAATGGGTTGGTATCCTCAAATGATATCCATAAAATATTCGGCCGTTCTTTCGTATCCATCATTTTCCCTCAGATTTTGAATGGCCTACAAAAAATATGTCTTATAGGTTAAAATTACTTCTATACTTCTAAGGCTCAATAAAAGATAGATACGAATCATGGAAGATTCGATTTGCTGCAAAGAAGAATATAAGCCGTCACGTTTAATATACCAGAGATATCTTAATTATTACAGTTCAACAAGCTAAAGGTAATCCTTAAATACTGGCTTTCGTTACATTGTGAAGCCTAAAAGAAGGGGATGGCTCTTTAGGTATGGT
>CAZCXS010000053.1:0-5956 GCA_964502685.1 uncultured Candidatus Bathyarchaeia archaeon | reverse complement strand
TCAATTTTTATTCGCCTAACCGTAGTAAATGCGCGCTATGCTTTTTAAGGACTTCTATGGCATAAACACCTCGGAGGATGATGAGATGAGAATGAAAGTAGGCGTCGAAGGCTTCACGTTTGATTCTGCCCATTACACTAAGGGCTCCTCAGAGATGTGCCTGAATCTTCACGGTCACACATTTCGCTTAGATGTAGAGATCGAGGGGGAAATTGATCCTCGCACCGGCATGATTATAGACTTTACATTAGTGAAGAATGCTGTTAAGGAGATTTTAGCGGATTACGACCACAAGGTGATAATTCCCAGTAAGGATAGCGACAACATAATCCTTTCTGGACCCTTTCATAAACGTATTAAGACTATTGACTATCCAGAAGCAACCACAGAGTACCTGGCTCTCGATATAGCTAGAAGACTTCATGAAAAATTCAAGATGAATGTGAAGGTTAAACTCTACGAGGGAGAGCGGAACTACGTTATTGTAGAATATTAAGCGAATAAGGAGCAACCTCACTGAGACTCAACGATTTTGTATGAGAATCCTCTATTACGAGGATTAACTATGAAGAACTCAGCATCCACATCAACCCTTTCGGCTGATTTAAGCATATATTTCAATAATTTTTTAGCTCTTTTGACCCCCTCAACCAAACCGTAGGCAGTTGGGCCCCAGCTGCTTTGACCCGCACCATAAGCTCCGCCTTCAAGCAGACTTTTCACCATCTGCTCGGTCTCCCAGCAGCAGAATTCTCCATCTTGATACTTTGAAAAGTATTTCCCTACAAGGCGCTGAACCTTGGTGAGGGCCTTTCCAAAGGTCTTTGCATCCCTACGAGCCAATGCGGGAAGCATGTGCAATAGTACGGTCTCTTGAAGATCACGTTCAAGATCGTGTCTGGTTTCAGGCATACTGAGAACCGGTTTCTCTTGAAGCTCATCGAATCCACGTATTCCTCTGGGTATCGCGACGACGAAATGCCAGCTTCTAGGTAAAGGTGATCTAAGCATCACGCTTGGAATCTCATCTGGGCTTTTAGGTTCGCAGAGTCCATTTTTGCTTAAGATTCGACCGCTGTCTACGATGAATCCTCCCTGCTTGAATGCGGCTATGCCTATGCCTGAGACCCATCCTCTTCTTAGGATGAAGGCTAATTGCCGAATATTGTATCTTAAACCGTAGATTTTTGACAGTGCATAGCCGATGCTAAGCCTGAGCTGGGTTGTAGAGCCTAATCCTACATGCCTCGGTATGGCCTTCAAAACATTAACTTCGGCTCCAGGCAGATTCAGCATTTTTAAAACTTCTTCAATATCCCGCTCAATCATGACCTGAGTTGAGTTTCTTATCTTAAGCCTATCAGCCCTTTTCACCCGCACATGTAGCTCGGGTCTATCTATCGCAAGCCCCATACCGCCGTAAGCTATGCAACCCGAGGATATCGTATAAAAGCCTAGATGAAGTCTCGCGGAAGACCATACATCGACACGCATAGCTTTCACTTGGAAATATCTATCGGCTTAACTCGTTCGAAGAGATTCTCTTCCTGTACATAACTTTTACCCGTTCTCAGAGCCTCTTCAGCTCTACCAAGCTCCACGCCCAGATAGAACGCATGAGAAAGCATTGAGAGCAGCCTTCTTCTTAGAATCTCGTCGTATATAGAATCGGCCCTTCTGCCCCTTATTAAGATCTTACCCTTTATGCCACTGTAGAGAACCTCGATCATTCCATCTTCGTGATTAACCCTTATCGTAAAGAAGCCTAACGGATCACGAGGATACCTTTCCTCTCTACCCTCGGCCTCAACAATCTCTGCGCCGTTAAAATTCAAATTCATCTCAACCATTCTCTTATTCTTGAACATCAACAGGTCTAAACCCAGATCCTTAGGCGGAGTCTTCTTTTCCCACGCGATCGCCGCCATCTGTGCGGATATCTTAGCCTCGGCTGTGGATCCAGCAGCCTTTGCGCTCTTATCAACAACTAGCACGAGGCTGGCTTCTATTTCAGCTGCAAGCATCGTTAAGAGAGCGTTAACACCTATTGAATCGGCGTCTATGAGTTCCACCACGTTACAGAGCCCCATCATCATCGGGATGTCTGGGCTTCTACGTTTAAACAGGTAATACGCCCTTAAAGACTGAAATGTCCCCGCCGGACCTCTCAGGTTTATGGGTTCAAGCACCGGATCAGCAATAAGATTCTCAATATTATGCTTGAGGGCGTCGCTTATGTTCATCTCTAGAAGCCTGAGTTTATCCTCAGGAGTTCTTGCGAAAAAATTCCTTTTAGAATCGTACGGTATCACAACTGCGGGTACCCGCCGGATTTTATCTGCGATCTTCCCTATATTGCCGGCTTCGAGGCTCATGATCATATCCGCTCCCGCCTCAACACCGGCGATAATCTCACTTGGAATTATGGAATCCAGCATCAAGGGAAAATCATACTCGTTCTTAACCAGCCTAACGGAATCTCTGACTTTTTCAGGATTTGCAACGCCGGCTTGGAACCCTAAGCCAACTATGTCCGCGCCGTCTTCTATGCGTCTCCTCACGGTTCTAAGCAGCTCTTCTTCTGTGAGAAGATGAGCCTCGGTGATTTCAGATATCACCCTTATTGGAGGCGGATCTACGGGGATAGGTATTCCATCAACGTCTATGTGAGGCTTTGAAGCTATTGATCTTTCCATCTTCGCAAGAACTCTCTTTGCATAGCCACGTATCTCCTCGATCAGAAGATTATCCGCCGGAACATCTGGCGATAGTCTTCTCGGATCATACGTCTCCAAAAGCAGAGGTATATCCACGGCATGCTTTGGACCCTTAACTACCTTCACCCCTACAGCGTCCTCAACGAGCTTCATAGATCCTTGAATTGCGCCTGAGACCATAATCAAGTCGTAATCTTCGAGGCGAATCCTCTTTAAATACGAGGCTATCGATTGAGGGGTTGCGAGGGCAGCTACCTCTATCGGCATTGCGAGCACTCTGATTTCATAGCGGGGTGGGCACATATTCACTGCGGCACGCACGGTGGGTTCAGCTAGCTTCCCGGTCAGTAAAAGAATCTTCAAGAGATATCCTGTCATCAGCTAATGTAAATTCGAATTTAAAAATCTAATCAGTCAGCCTCTTTTCTCTTCTAGCGTCTCTCCTCAACAAGGCACTTTCAATTCCAAATATATGATCCTATGCGGGAGAAAATCTGGACGAATCATGCGGGTTCCAGATGGCCCAAAATTCTTCGCATCACCGCCATGTTCATTTGGATACTACCCTGATGTCTTTCACTAGTATCGGCGGGGTGTAAATATTCGTCATCGTTGCTCTTCTCTCCCTACCAATCTCGACTATGTCTTTTAGAGACTCAAAAGCGTTACCCGAGATCATCGTTTCCTTAAGTGGGAATTTTACCTCTCCCTTCTCGATGTAGCTCGCTTGTTTAGCCACGCCGGAGAATTCGCCGCTTTCAACCGCTACTCTTCCACTGAACCTATTGATGAGTATCCCTTTATTCACTTCTGAAATCAGATCGTCGAGGCTTTTTGTTCCAGGTTCCACGAGGAGATTTGATATCGAGATTGAGGGCAGTCTCGAATAGCTGCCCCTAACCGCGTTCCCGGTGGATTCGGTATTCGCCTTGTTCGCCGTGTAGGAGTCAAAAAGAAAATTTTTTAGAACACCATTATCAATTAGCAGAGTCTTCTGAGATGGCACTCCTTCACCGTCGAATGGAGAGGAACCTAACCCGTAAGGAAGCAATCCATCATCAACTACCGTTAAGTTACAGTTCGAAACTTTCTGACCTATCTTGTCTGCCCAGAGACTTCTCCCTCTCTGAACGTTATCCGCATTCACGCTGCTTATAACTGATCCGAAAAGAACCTCAGCTGCAACATCGGGGCTTAGAAGGGCCTCCCCCTTAAACGGCTTTATCCTTCTGGCTCCTAGAGACATTAAAGCCTTTTCCGCTGCTAGTTTTCCCACCCTTTCGGTTGAGAACCCTCTTAATGTCCTTGAGACTTCATACTCATATGCGAAGCTCGAAGACTCCCCTCCCACCTTTGCCATACAGACTAGGAAGAACGAGGCTGCTGTTCCTTTCCCTTCAAGGCTCACCCCATGGGAGTTTGATATAGCCACCTCCATCAGAAATACGGAGAGTTTACCGCTGTCGATTGAGACGCGAGGATCAACCCTCTTAACAGCATCATAGCCCTCAATAGCCATGCTGAGTATCTCATCAGGAGTGAGATTAGCCAGATCATCATCATAGAGGCCTTCCGGAGTAGGTGGGATCTTCTTTGGAAGAGGAAGGGAAACCCAATCTGGATTTTTAGGTGACGCCTCAGCGAGCTTGAACGCGTTTTTACAGGTTTCCCGCACGATCCGCCGATTCAGAGTTGAAGCGTAGGCGAATCCGAGTCTCTTATCTTTGATCACCCGGACACCTATTCCCCGCTGAGTTTTCGTCCGTTCGCTTTGAATTTCTCCCCTCTCTAAAATTATTTCGACTATTCTCTGTGTTTGCACGAATCCTTCTGCTTCGTCAGCACCCAGATCTTTGCATTCTCTAACAGCGAGCTCGGCTGCATCAAGTAGACTAGTCATCCCTAACCTCCTCCTAATAATAGCTCGGTTCGGAGGCTTGGGCCTCCTATTCCAACGTAGTTCGGCTGCTCCTTACCGCAGACTCCAACTTGGACGGCGAAGTCTTTTCCTACGCCTTTAACTTTCTTCAGAACCTCGAAGGCGTTCCCACTTATCGCGGCGCCTCGATAAGAGTCCTTAAGTTCCCCGTTCTCTATCTTCACGGCTTCCTGTACGGTGAACATGAATTCTCCATTGAAGTCAGCTTGCCCGCCTCCTGCGCCTCTCAGAAAATATCCATCTCTAACATCTTCTATCAATTCTTCAAGCGTCTGATCTCCAGGTTCGATGTAAGTATTCCTCATGCGGATTATAGGGTCGTACTCGAAGCTCCAGGCTCTAGCATTACCTGTTGGAGCAGCTCCGAATTGGCTTGCTGTCTCACGGGAATGCATGAATCCCTTCACAACCCCTCTTTCGATGATCACGGTTCTCTCAGTAGGGGTTCCTTCATCATCATACTTCATTGTTCCAAACCCGGAAGGGTATAAACCGTCATCAACGAGAGTTATCATTTCGGAAGCTATTTTACGGCCGACCTTACCTGATAAGAAGCTACCGCCATACACGAAATCAGCCTCAGCGGTGTGACCTACAGCTTCATGAGCGAGAAGCCCAACGATCCTGTTCTCCAAGACTACATCGCTGTAGCCTCCTGGGACAACCCTCTTAGAGACAATCCTATCAGCTCTCTTCGCGGCTTCCAACGCAGCCTCCCTGATCGGGGTCTCATCGAACACCTCAAGCCCGCTTTGCCTTCCAATACTCTCGTGTGCTGACGCTATTTTTCCACATGACTTCGCAATCACGGAGGCTCCTCCGAAGCATCGGACGATTCTCTGCGTAATCCTTGCTCCCTCAGAATTCACAAAGTAGAGCTCATCATCAATCACGGATAGGCTGATCGATGTGGAGGCTATGTTCTTCGAGTAGCTACTTACCTCCTTGTCAGCCTCCAGAACGTCCTTGAATAGGGTTTCTAGATCCTCTCTTCTCGGATCTTTCTTCATCAGGGTTTCATACTTGTCCGTGTGAGGTTTGACAGGGGCTATCTTGACTAGACGCTTCTTTTTAGGCTTCGAAGACTTGGCCAGTGACTCGGCGTCTTTTAATATGCTCAGCAAGCTTCGCTTATTAATGATCGTTGTTGAGGAGAACCCCCAGCTCCCGTCAACCAGAACCCTTGCGCAAGCTCCCTTGTTTAGGCCGCGGCTGATCCTTTCAACTTTTCCATCCTTCACGGTGACGGAGAAGACTTCTCGGCTGTGACCACGCATCTCCACGTAGCCTTTCCCGAATC
>CAZCXS010000052.1:0-5975 GCA_964502685.1 uncultured Candidatus Bathyarchaeia archaeon | reverse complement strand
CTGGGAGGCTCGGCGAGTCAGGATCAAAAAAGTCTCCGAGTTTAATCTGCATTATGAAGTCTCTGCTGTGGACTAGCTCCAAGTCATTCTCGAAGCAAGCTTCCGGCTCAATAAATTTCAGTCCTTCCTTCTTCAAAAGTTTGTATGCACGGTAGACTCTTTCAGGGGTCTCCGGAAGATAAGGCGCAACGTACTCTAAGCATCTCTCCGAGTAAACAACACGCATCTCAGCACCAGCTTATGACAATTAATAATCTCTTAAATATTCTCTATATGAAATGTTTATTGGCTACGAAAATCTTCTTCATATAAAAAATGCTGCATAGGCGAAGATGTTGACTTTACCAGAGAAGATCAGGGTCTCTATAGGTTCAGCAATCGTCCTTGGCTTAACGGGAGGCAGGCTTGACGCCAAACCGACGACAGCCTATCTGCTTACGTATAGAAGAGGAAAATGTCGAGCTTCATGCGCATTTTGTCCACAATCTAGACTCGCTAAGGGAAGAGCAGACATGCTCTCAAGGATTACATGGCCTGTTTTTCCCACGGAAAAGGTTATCAGTGGTATAAAAGACGCCTTTCGACAAAAGAAAATAGTGAGAACATGCATTCAGACATTGAATTATCCCTCAGTAGTACATGACATATTAGCATTAGTGAAACGAATCAGAAAATCCTCAGAAGTACCGATCTCTGTTTCCTGTCAGCCTCTTAGACGAAGAGATATGGAGAATCTAGCTGAAGCTGGAGTACAAAGAATCGGCATCCCCCTGGATGCTGTTACCGAAGAAATCTTCAATAGGGTTAAAGGAGCTGAGATTGGTGGCCCCTACAAGTGGAATAGCCACTTTAAGGCGCTTAAAGAAGCTGTGAAGATATTTGGAGAGAATAATGTAACCACTCATCTCATAGCCGGCCTGGGGGAGACTGAAGAAGATTTTGTCAGGATGATTCAGGTATGCGTCGACATGGGAGTCTATCCGGCTCTCTTCGCATTTACTCCTCTGCCCGGCACGGTTCTTTCAGACAATCCGCCTCCACCCATAGATTATTATAGGAGACTCCAAGTTGCACATTATTTGATAACCAATCAAATAAGAAGATACGAAGATATGGCCTTTAGAGACGGCCGCCTCTTAAAATTCGGCCTATCAGAAGATAATCTAAGAAAGATCATTAGGAACGGTAAGCCTTTTATGACGACAGGCTGCCCGGGGTGCAACAGACCCTACTATAATGAAAGGCCAAGTGGACCGTTATATAATATCCCTCGCAACCCAACATCCAAGGAGATATCCGAGATTGAAAAACTTTTATGTAATTGCAATAATCCGGTAAATAGCCCTGGGGAGTAACAAAATGAAGATTTTCATAGATACCGCAGATCTAGATGAAATAAGACAGGCAATCTCGTGGGGAATAGTTGATGGTGTAACCACTAATCCTTCTCTGATAAAGAAGGCCGTCGATAAAAGAGGCGGCAAAATTAGCATGGAGGACTACATAAAGGAGATTGTGAGGATCGCTCCGGGTCCCGTCAGTTTGGAAGTCATCGGGCGGACATCTGAAGAGATGATCAGAGAGGGCAGACTTTTGTATAAGAAATTTAGTCCATTCGGTGAAGTCGCGATAAAAATCCCCATCAATCCAAGCATAGAAGAAAACGAGGGGCTTGATTTTGAGGGGCTTAAAGCCATAAGACAACTCAGTGTGGATGGAATACCAGTAAACGTAACGTTAATTATGACTCCTGAACAGGCTCTTCTGGCAGCTAAGGCAGGCGCAGCTTATGCAAGTCCCTTTGCTGGAAGAATCGATGATTTCATCCGTACCAATCTCGGCATGAAGAGGGGATACGACTTCCAGAAAGGTGACTACTTCAACTATGAACTTCTACGTAAAGCTCGTGAGAGAAAACTCGAAGAGGCTATGAATGGAATGAGCTCAATCCGAGAGATTTATGAAAGCAAAGATATCGCTTCCCTCCTGAAACAGGGACAGGACAACGGCATCTACAGCGGAGTAGATCTGATTGCTAAGATTCTCCGAATCTACCGTATATACGGCTTCAAGACTGAGGTTATCGCTGCGAGCATCCGGAATCCACGGCAAGTCCGGGAGGTTGCGGAGCTCGGGGTTCACATCGCAACTATACCCTTCGATGTATTGAAGGGGATGGTTAAACATTACAAGACTATGGAGGGGATGAAGGGATTCATGGATGATGTGGTTCCTCAGTATCGTATGTTATTTGAGGAATCATTAAGAGAGAAATCTTAGATGCTTATTTCGTTCATCTGTCCGGCAATGAACGACATAATGGAGGGTTTCTGATTGCGGCGTACGCTGAGAATAGATGATGATCACTTTGTGATTTTTGATGATTTTAGGAATGTAAAATTAGATGAGCCTGCAGATCTGGTCTTCGCTGATCCGCCGTTCGGAATAGATTTTGAAGGCAACTTGCAGTCTTATCATCGGAAGCCCGACGCGCTCTCATATATTGAGGTTCCCAGGAAGGAGTATCCACATTTTATCCGGGATCTTATAGAATGGTCTTATGAGGCTCTTAAGCCATCTGGGAGTATGTGGCTGCTCTCCGGATGGAATAATCTTGGGATAGTTCTTCAAGCAATAGATGAGTCAGGATTTCATCTTATTAATCACTGTATTTGGAAGTATCAGTTCGGAGTCTTCACAAAGAAGCGATTTACAACATCGCATTATCACTTATTGCTATTGGTGAAGGACAATAAGAACTACACGTTTAATAAGCCTGAACACTACGCAGAAGATGTATGGTACATAAAGAGACCCTATCAGCGTGGCGTCAGAACAGCTGGTAACGAGCTTCCAGACAAGCTTGTGAAGAAATGCGTATGCACATCGTCTAACATAGGCGACTTAGTTGTAGACCCCGTCTTAGGATCTGGAACTACCATGAAAGTATGCCTCCAAAACAATAGAAGATGCATTGGGATAGAAGTAAATCCGGCGCTTGAAGACCGAATACGAGAAAAACTCGGCTTAGATGATTAATAAGAAAAGGAACTCTTGGTCCGTGCAGTCAAATTTAATCGTTTGATCCTATCAGGCTCTGATCGTATGCTCTCTACATTAAGACTCAATTCATTCACATGTACACGCATTCGGGACCTATCCTTTTCGGATTGCTCTCAATAAGAGTGTTCTTTTCTCCCTGCCTCTCAATACACCGTCAACATAGTAGTCGGTGGTCATTTCCTGTTTAACCGTGCCAGCGTCAGAGGAGACCCAGTAACGCCCCGTCGTTATCATCGTCATGTTTCTCCCATTAATTGTGAAGCTTTCCATGTTTATGCACTTCACCCTGGCACAGAAATATCTATTGTTATCTTCCGCCACTATTTCCTCGAATCCTTCCACCTCTTCCTCTCTAACAAGGTTTCCTCTATACTCGTTGCCCTCCAAGATGAGCGTATAATTACTTTCATACTTCCATTTCTCTCCTTTTGTTAAGGGATAAGGAGGCTCAGGGAGGGGATCTTCATAGATGCACTCCATGCCATCTGATACCCATCTCCACAATGCGCCATCCTCTGTGAAATAATAATGAGTAGTCTGATTCGGTCGTTCAATCCTTACCTCCGTCTCGCTTACTTTAAACCATTTAACCAGACTCTCCTGCCCATCAATCCATTCAGTATAATTCTTCTCTGTTCCAACAGGGAGCTCGGGTCTTGACACCTCTTCTTTTAAGCCTTCCTCTGCCTTCTCTTTAACCGTGACCTCCACTCCCGTTATAATCGACACTAGGTTCAGTATCAGCTTATAGTTGTCCTCCACGTAGCAGTATGGCTCCTTGAGGAAGGTTACGTCTCCGAAAGCGGCTACTGTACCGTTCCCCCTCCTCATCCAGATTATAGTAGCATAATTACCTGCCTTCTCCGCTACGGAGGAATATGTATCGTTCGACGTCCATGCAGCCCCCTTACCCATTGAATTTATATGCGTAGCTGTGAAAAAGACGAGTGAATTCAAATTTTGAGTTAGGGGAGTGTTTGTAAAGTTTCTTATGTATATATTTCTGTATATCCCAAAGTGCTCCGCCTCATTGTATAGATATCCCTTTGCAAAGGAAATTCCGAATTTCGTTGACAACGAATTTATTGGAGCAATGATGCCCTGTAACAGCCCGGACATTCCGATGTACTCCCATGCAGGGTCGAAAAAGAGCAGAAGAAGCCTTCCCTCCTTCACAAACTTCACGATTCTGTCGCTTTCCTCCATAGAGTAGGTTTCTGTTGGCGATGCTACTATGAGGCATGAGGCGTTATCCAGTCTTGAATCCAGAACCTCCCACTGAGAGATGAAACTCACTGTCATGTTTCTCTTCGCCAGCTCTGATATAAGAATGTCAAGCGTCCACCATGACACTTTATTTCCATGAGAAAGATCAACCAAGATCTCTCCTCTGCTGCTCAGCGGCGAGACCTCTTCATTAAATTGTATTGAGACGTTGCTTCGAGTAATAGCCTGAGGGGGCAAATAGATATAGTAAATGGATGGTGGAGGATGAAGCTCACTTAAGGTGTCTAAGGTGATATTTTTCCAGTGCGTGGACATATTTCCAGAGTATGCTGATGTAGAAACATTTTCTTCCCGTAGCTTTAGCTCCTCAACTTCATACTCGATTAAATTCGCCTTCTCCGCAACTTTGCTGATCGCTTTTTGAAGACCCCCAGTCTCATCAGCCAATCCTAGTTTTATAGCTTCGTATCCCAAATAGACCATTGCTTTTTTAAGCTCGGTTGGAGACGCCTTAAGTCGAGAGCCTCTTCCGCTTTCCACCGCTGATACAAAGTTATCAACAACGCGGCTTAAACTGGAGTATCTGAGAAGCTTAGGCTCTCCAGTCCATTTGTAGGGCCCGCTCTCTATCGTTAATTCCGAAGGGATAAGTATAGGCGGCATAATTCCTATTGCTCCAATGCTTCCGACGAGAGATGAATTTTGGACAAATATGTAGTCACACGCTACTGTTATGTAATATCCGCCTGAAAGAGCACGGGTAACTGAAGCAACCAAAGGTTTACTCTTATTCAGTTCCAGAAGATCAAAATATATCTCCTCTACGTAATCAGCATAGCCCCCTCCGGAGTCTATTGCTAGAACTACTCCTTTTATGCTCTCGTTAAGCAAGGCTTCGTTGATGAGATTGACATATCGATTTACCGCTGTTGGCTCTACAATGTATCCTTCGATTCTGATAATACCGATCACGTTTTTTCTTTCCGGCGGCGGATATTTGAGGATTCTTTGATAAAATATTACCGAAACGATTATTATGCAAATGAGCACAATAGTGGCGATCTCACGTTTCCCAAGGCGTATCTTCTCAGATGCGTTGCCTTTTCTTTCCCAAGTATAGCTCATCAAAGCATTCCCAATGATTAATCTGCTTTAGTCGGCTTAAACTTTTTTCTCTTAAAATCCGCCGTAAGGCGGATCCAAGAAAAAGGGAAAATAGTAATATGACGTTGGTGTCTCTTCATTTATTGTAGAGCCATTCAAAAATGGATGCGAAGCAAGAAAGGCCAAATTAAAGGGATTCAGAATTGAAGTCTTTCAGTTTTATCCATATTGCTGATGTTCATCTTGGATATGCACAGTACAACTTGTCAGTGCGGCGTGACGACTTCGCCCGAGCATTTCACGAAGCTGTAGAGAAAATTCTAGAGCTGAAGCCGGACTTCATCATCATAGCAGGCGATCTATTTCATCAGGCCCGCCCATCCAACAAGACTTTAGAGAACGCCATTCAAAACTTCCGCAGATTAAAAGAAGCCAGCATACCCGTCCTTGTAGTCGACGGCTCTCATGACGCGGCGCCAAACATCATCACCGGAACGATTCTGAATCCCCTGGATAGCGCAGGGTTGATTTATTATCTGCCTAGGCATGAGAACGCCTGCTGGGAAAACGATTTATGCTAC
>CAZCXS010000051.1:0-5993 GCA_964502685.1 uncultured Candidatus Bathyarchaeia archaeon | reverse complement strand
ATCTTCTGCTTAGTGAAGTCTATTAGGTCATGCGGAGTGACGATGTCTACGACTTGAAAATTCGGATTTATGGCGCCGACTGCGTTCGTTGCAAAGATTCTCCGCACACCGATCTTGTAGAGGCCGTAGATGTTTGCACGGTAATTTATCCTATGAGGGGGAAGATCATGTTCATATCCGTGACGCGGCAGAAATGCCATTCTCCGACCGTTAAATTCTACAAGCGAAATTAATATGGGATGACCATAAGGTGTTCCCACGCGGATTCTCTGAGAAGATCGGAGAAGGGACTCTAATCCGGACCCTCCTATTATTGCAATTTCCACCGGTTTAGGAGGATCTCTCTTCATCAGCACTCCCCAGTTCAAGCGTCTCTTCCTGCTTCTTCCTTTCCCTTTGCTTGAAGAAGCCGCGGTATTTTCTGCTGAGAATATGCGCTGTTAGACCGGTAGCCACGATGATCACTATTCCAGTTATTATAGATGCGACTAAGCTCTCCGCTGAAAGGGAGGGATTGATTATTATTTGCGAGATCTCGTTGAGGACCATCCATGACCATGCGAAGACCACAACCAGGGAAGATGTCCTCCAGAATCTGGAATCTCTATCCAGCAGGTAGGCTACGGATTTGCCTAGGAGTATTGTGCAGATCCCTATCACAGTCAGCGTCATAGACTTATTGATCAGCCATCCGACTATCAGGGGGAACGTCTTCATCAGCTCATCTACGTCGATGGGGATCTGGAAGCTTATCCTGAAGTTGATGCTTATAAAGGACCACGCCTGGTAGAATCCTATCCCTATGAGGATGAATCCGAAAGTAAGCGAGAAACCTCCGACGAGATCTGAAATGGAGTAATGATAAAGACGCGACATAAACGCTGAGATTTTCCGATCTATGCCGTAGCCTTTGCTTAGAAGGTAGCTGCCCAGAATTATAAGCCCAACTATCGCGGTCCATGTGTATATGTCGAATCTTATGAAGACCTGAAGTAAGACGAGTATGCCTAATGATATCAGTAAGACGCCGGGTAACCCCAGGGCGATTCTGGAGTATCTCGGATCCTCAATGAGCATCTTCCAGTATCTGGAGAAAAGCGCCGCTGTCTCCTCTATCGACTCGCTGTGCTTCACGATCACCCTTCGAACAGAGGTGACGGGAACCCTGCTTTGGACAAGCGGCATAATGTCCTCGTCTGAAAAGCCGTCGGTAACGAGAATCAGGCTGTCCGCGGGGAACTTCTTCAGGACTTCTCCGAGTTCAGATACGAGTTTCCGATCTGCTGTCACGCCGCCGAGTTCCGAGCCTGCTATCGTCGCTATCTCGTACGTGTCGCGGCTTTTCTTATCCTTCTTCAGCGTCTCATATACCCTTATAGCCTCAAACATGGCGTTTGCGTCTGCTTCCTCAGGATCAGCGAGTATCAGCTTTAAGGCTGAATTCAGATTTTCTTCTTTTCCAATTATCGGCGTCTTTACCCCTGTCTTTCGGCCTATATCATCATCTCTGTCAACGCATAGGACAAGTAAACGTTCACTCGTTTGCTCGTCGTCTTTACGCATTACCCTTCTCCTGTAGTTCCCCCGAATAATAGTGAATATCGTTCTTCCAAATAAGTCTTTTAGAACCTCGAATCCACCGTTACATGACTCGATGATATTTTTCATCAAATTCTGATTTTATGCCTTATTTCGATTCTGGAATAACTCGCTAGATCCTTCCCTTCTCAAGGAGGATTTTAAACTCGTCGAATGTGAGCCTTTCGCCGCGCCTCAGCTTCTCTAAGGCCTTCTCTTCTGTCCGCTTTTGAAGGTCAGCCTGTTTCCGTCTTTTCTCTCTCTCCTCTCTTGCCTTAAGCAGATCTTGGATAGACCGGATCTCAACCAGTGTCTTCTTGATCTCTGAGTTGATGGCCTTGGCTTTGTCTCTATTCTCGACGTATCGCTGATGCATCTCGTCAGCCTTGGCCTTGAGTGCTCTTGCCGCTTCAGCTTTCTTAAGCATCTTCCTGTGATATTCTTGGCTCTGAGCTGCGGTTTCCAAGATTCTGGAGCGGTAGCTTAGAGTATCAGCTTTAAGCCTCTCCGCTTCTTTCTTGAGATTCTTGATTTCGCTTCTGATCCCTTCAATTCTCCGGTAGAATTCCATCTGGGCCTCAAGAGCCCTTACCTGATCGATGAGCTTTTTTTCCACATCAAGCGGAAGAGGCTCCGTTTGTATCTTCCATTCGATTCTCTCTATCTCGCTTTCCAGATAAGATCGGCTTCGAGGAGGCTTCTCAGCGTTTAACCTAGCCCTTTCCTGTCTGAGCTTTCTGATCTCTTCAAGAATCTCTCTCCGTCTCTTTAATCCGGCCTCTCGGAGGGACTTTAGACGTTTGACCTCCTCGTTCAGCGCGTCGCGTCTCTGCTTTAGGCTGTTGATCTGTGACCTTAGGTTACGGGTCTCTTCATTGATGCTGTTGCGTTTATCAGCCCATCTTTGAGCCTCCTCTTTCAGCCTTTCCCTCTCAGCCCTAAGAAGGCGAAGCCTCTCGTATAGATCCTCGATCTTCTGCTCAAGAGCCTCAGACATCGCCTCTTCTCTCTGGAGACTCAAAAGTATCCAGTATGCAAAAAGCTTTCGGACTTAGAGCTATCATATAAACACGAACAATTCCTTTTTCTAAAAAGGGAAAGCTGGTCGGGCGGGCAGGAGTCTCCTAGGAGGCGCGTCCGCCTTCCTATTTTGAACTCGCAGAGCTGAGGAAACCCTGCAGCTCTCCTGCGACACTCCGGTTTCTGTACGCTCGGCAGGCTGAAACGACGTCACCCATAAAGGGTAGACGTCTACAGCATCTCCATCAGCCCGAGATAGGCTGATTCGGAAGCTCTGCCAAGCTGAGCTACCGCCCGACATTTCTTCAGAGATGAGGAACTCGATATATATTTTTCGCTTGAGGCCGTGTTGTCCCTCAGTTGCGGGATCGTGGGGGAAGATTCCGTGGGGGGCTACTTCATCATGGACTCCAGCATTCTTATCTGTTCTTTTCGCTTTTCGATCATGCGTATGAGGACCTTATAGAGCTCCATGGACATCTCTTCGATGCTCATGTCGATTAGCTCGTGGGGATCGTTCAGTATCGCCTTGTTGCAGGTCTCCACCCAATCCTTCGGTATTGCGTCTATGCCCTTGTATGCTCCGGCTATTGCGCCCGCTATGCTTGCTACGCAGTCGGCGTCTCTGCCTAATGATGCACCGCCGATCATGCATTGTTTGGGGTCTCCCTTCGTGATCCAGAACATTGCGTATGATTCTCCGACTACCTCTAGAGAGTCGGTTGGAACTCTCCCTCCGAACCTTCTCCAAAAGAGCTCTCTAACCTCGAGGATGTCCGGCGCCTTTCTAGCGATCTCTAAGCATTCATCGATCACCTGGCCTATGTTTTCATCCACGTACCTCTTCGACTCCTCTATTATAGATTCCACCGTGGCGTCCGGCTTGAATGCCTCAGCTATTCCAGCCGCTATGGCTGCCGCCGCGTCTGGGGCGTAGCTGATAAGCGAAGATTGTATTGTTTGGCATACATCCAAGGCGTCCTCGGCTGCTGTGAGCGGGTCGCATGCGTTGATTATTCCCACGGGATGGATCATCATTAGGACGTCTACGTTTCCAGGCCAGCGGTCATACTTTCCAACTTCGCTGGCGGGATACTTCTTCATATTCTCATAGGTGTATTTGTCGCGTGGGAGGAGATGGTATCCGAACCATTCTGGTTTCACGTATTTCAGCCATGCTTGACGGAGGTCCTCCTTGTTTATCCTTCCGCCTTTATCGAAGATCGCCTTCATCACCAGCCATTTTCTTTCACCGCCATCCTCGTTCGTCCCCGGAGGATAATTTAGGACTGGGAGCTTGAAGAGCGGCCCGTTATGCCATCTTAGGGTTCGCCACTCTAGGGCTTCGTAGCCGACTTCAGGGACCTCTCCTCCGACCCAAGCCTTTGTCTGCGGCAGCAGCCTGTCAACGGGTCTTCCAAGGGTCTCGTCTATGACTTTCCAGTGTGCTCCTTCGATCGGTCCGCAGAGCCCCCGGTAACAATCGAAGACTCCTCCGCCGCATCTACGTGAAGGCTCACCTAACGCGGCGCCGACAAATCCAGCCGCGATGCATCCATAAACCTTTTTGAAAAGAATATTCTCCAGCATCTATGAATCACCGATTCCCCCTCTAGTTGCTGCCGTAATTTAAGGTTTAGTATGGTTCTGATCCGGTCTCTCATCCTCGCTGCGTTAGATCCTATTTTTGAGGTTGATCACATTTGGGGGTCTCGCCGGTCGAGTCGTCTTCCCATACGAGGAACTTCGCTGAGTTGAGATATTGGGAATAGACGTCAAGCCCCTTCTTTCTGAGCCTATTACTTACTTTTCGGCTTTTTAGATCCGGAATAATCTTTTGGGCTACGTAAACTTTCTTTAACCCCATGATCTGTGCATACTTTATGCATGCTGTGACTGCGTATCTCTTGATTTCGTCATGTAAGGATTTGAATCTTCCTCCTGAGAGCCCTATGTAATCGACGTGAATAACATTCTCTCCATCCTCGTCTCTACAGTGGAAGAATTTTACGTGCCCTATTCTCCTCTTGTTAACGATTATCCTGAAGAACTCAGTGTAGGGATCCTTTAGATACAAAGGCATAACCCTCCTTTCGTGCAGAGCTATGCACGTCCCGGAGTAGTGGCCCGTAAATAGGTCCTCTAGGTCCCTCTCCCAGAGTTTAAACTTGATATGTCTCTTAGGCTTGGCCTTAGAGATCGGGTTATCATTGATTCCCCTGGAGACGTAAAGAAACTCCACGGCGTCCTCGTATTCTTTCAGTTTCTCCTCCTGGATCTTTTGCACAGCCTCCGCGAGCGAGCTTGCATCCGTCTCCTTCAATATCTTCGCCTTGATCTCTCTCAGCTTTCTCTTGGCCCTCTTTGATGTGAATCTCCTCTCGAATTCGAGTATCGATGATAGAAGCCTCCGTCTTCTGTCCTCTCCGTATTTGGGTATGTCTACGCCGGCTGAATATACGATGTTGTTCCTCACCGGTCTCAATTCGCTTAGGATCTCAAAGAATTCTTTGAGGGAATACTTCGTCAAGGCTCTGAGAAGATAGGAGACTTCCACCGGTTTTAGGTCGCACCATCTTCCCTTTCTCGGCTCTATTTTGCAGTATATGTTAGGATCCTTAAGATCATCCGTGAGATCGTTCAGGCGATCCTCGAAAATCCGTTTAAGACCGGCTTCGTAGAGTCTGGCCCTTAATTTAGCATGGTCTCTCCTGAAGAATGTAGGAAACTTTATCTGAAGAGTTACCAAGGGCTCTTCAGAGTTCGAGATTTCCTCTATAACCGGAGCATTAACGTCCTCCAGCGGAACTAGGAGTTTAAAGTTTCCCATTACTCGGATGCGGATTTCGCCCTCTCTCTTCTTGAGAAGATTCAAGAAGAAGATCAAGAGATCCATAAAGTCAAATCTAATGTAAGACCGGATGTGGGAGCTTCCATAAAATTCCGCGTCATAATCGTTGAGGCGATAACCCAGATCGTAGATTCCGTATCCTTCGTGAAGATAAACCGTCTTCTTAAAGGCCTCCTCTAAAAACCTTCCTATCGTATAGACTATTCCTAGCTTCTGCGTACTGCTCGGCGTATATCCAAGCTCAACATCAGCCGAGTATAGCAAATTAGCTCCAAGTTAACATGTATGCTCTTAGCAAATTAACATTTTTACATTAACGCACCTGAAAAGACCTTAAATTCCCGCTTCGTTGGGAACCGCAAGATCGAATGGTGCTACGCGGATAGTCACGGCTCACAACAATCCGAACATGAAGAAGATATACGCAACATCAATAATGCAGAAAAGATTAATTTAAGGCTCCCACATGAAAATAGGTTAGACACGGCAGGGCCGGTAGTTCAGTCTGGAATGAATGCCGCCCTCGCACGGCGGAGGCCGCGGG
>CAZCXS010000050.1:0-6027 GCA_964502685.1 uncultured Candidatus Bathyarchaeia archaeon | reverse complement strand
GCAGAAAAGGTGAAAAGATTCCTAAAAGAACACCAGAAAAAACGGGAAAAAGCAAGAGATGTCCTTGAGGGCTTCTTATTCAAAAATAGGTGAGCCATGAGCTTAGTCGCTCAAATAATCATCGCTGAGGCTGTCTTTTATAAATCCAGCTGTTCTTGAGATCTGAGTATTATCAGGCATTCTCTAAAAAGTGAAGAAAATATACAGTGATTAAATTGGCCTGAATCAGATGGTTTTGAAAAGAAGATGACGTTTCACGTTTAAACCTCTTTAAAAACATATTTATTGTGTGTAGGCCTTTATTGAGTAAAGTGGAGATTTGCGCGGATGAGCAGCTCAACCAATAAGGCGTCACGGGGTATAAAGCGGCAACCTGAGGTTAACATAGGTACAATAGGGCATGTAGATCATGGGAAGACAACACTCGTTGAATCGCTTACAGGCATCTGGGCGGCTAGACACAGTGAGGAGCTGAAGCGCGGAATCACCATAAAGCTCGGATATGCTGATGCTGCCGTTTACAAGTGTCCGAAGTGTCAGCCTCCCCGAAATTATTCAACAAGCGAGATTTGTCCACGATGT
Source organism: uncultured Candidatus Bathyarchaeia archaeon (assembly GCA_964502685.1). Classification (GTDB taxonomy): domain Archaea; phylum Thermoproteota; class Bathyarchaeia; order Bathyarchaeales; family DTEX01; genus B63. Next base: position 5,445 of record CAZCXS010000050.1, on the reverse strand, counting down.
GGTTCGAAAGGAGAATTTATAAGAGCTCTTAGCTTCGTTGATGCACCGGGACATGAAGCCTTAATGGCGACTATGCTCTCTGGCGCAGCCGTCATGGATGGCGTCATACTTGTCATCGCCGCGGATGAGCCTTGTCCACAGCCTCAGACCCGAGAGCATCTTGCGGCTATTGAGATCATAGGGATCGACAAGATCGTCATCGCCCAGAACAAAATAGATCTTGTTGACAAGAGACGTGCATTAGAGAATTATGAGGAAATAAAGAAGTTCACACAGGGGACTATAGCTGAAGACGCCCCGATTATACCGATATCCGCACAGAACGGTGTAAATGTCGATCTTCTGCTTTACGCTATGGAAAAGTACATACCGACACCCGTCAGAGACCCATCTAAGCCCGCGAGAATGCACGTAGTCCGCTCCTTCGATGTGAATAGGCCTGGCACGCCGATTGAGATGCTCGTCGGCGGCGTGATCGGAGGCTCAATATTCCAAGGAAAATTCAAGGTTGGTGATGAGATAGAGATCAGGCCGGGCATAACTACTTCTCACGGAAGAAGCGAAACATACGAGCCGCTCTTCACAGAGATCACCAGCCTACATGCGGGTGGACGGCCGGTTAAAGAGGCTTACTGCGGCGGACTGGTCGGCGTTGGGACGCTCCTAGATCCATCGCTTACAAAGGCCGATGGCCTAATAGGTAATGTTGCCGGAGAGCCTAACACTCTTCCGCCGATAAGGTATGATCTTTCACTTGACATTAACCTTTTTGAGCGAGCTGTCGGAACGAAGGAGATGGCTGAGGTCAAGAAGATCACGGTAGGGGAGGTTCTTCTTCTTGATGTCGGCACCGCGCCCACGGTCGGTAGGGTGGAAAATGTTAAGGGAGACACTGCGGAGCTTAAGCTAACACGTCCCGTCTGCGCTGAGGAGTCTTCAAGAGTCGCTGTAAGCCGAAAGATAATGGGCAGATGGAGATTAATAGGATTCGGTATTATCAAATAGTCTTCTCGAAGATGGCTGGTTCCTATTTTAGATTGGGTCAAAAATCAATTTTTTGGAGATTTTAGAAGGATCAAAAGAATACAATTTAGTTTTATAGCTATCGCTACGAACCTTGAGGGGATCTAGGATTAAGTCATCATGAAAGTTTCGCTGTTTATTAGGATACACAGATTAGGGTCTGCGTGCTGCAGACTCCTTCTATGCAATGGATCTTGTTAACTACCAGATCTGCTATATCTGATACCTTCTCAACTTCAATGACTGCAACTATATCATAAGCCCCGGTCACAGCAGAGGCGCTTTTCACCCCCTCAACTTTGGAGACTTCCTCAACGACCTTGAGAGCCTTTCCTAATGCTGTCTGGATTAAGACATATGCGCATACCAAGAGTATATCTCCCCGTTAGGATATTCCCCTTATGTGATTATTATGTTTTACGTGTAGGATTTGTCTGATAATTAAGTTAGGATGCAGTATATCTAAGATTGGTGATGAGGAGATTGTTGAATGAAATTCGCACCGGAAACGCGACTGCTTTCGCTCTGATCGGTGACCGATATCATAACTCCGACTATATCCGTACGGCGTTGAAACAGACGCTTGTAAAAGAAGCGGGGCTCTCCATTGATTTTACAGATGAAGTCTCCCTGCTTTCCGAGGAGACCCTAAAGCATTACAAGATGTTGATTGTGTTCCGCGACGGAATGATCTGGCCGAATGGCTATGGGTTAAATGGGGAGATAGTGAGTGTTCCTTCATTGCCGAAGATCGAAGAGAAGCCTGAGATGTGGATGAAGCCCAGTCAAGGAAAAGCAGTCAGGGAATTCGTCGAAGACGGCGGCTCCGCATTCTTCTTTCATAACAGCAGCCACATCTCCCTGTCAAACGATGATTTCCGCGATGTTGAAGGAGCTATCTATACGGGTCATCCGCCTATTAGGCCCTTCAAAGTTAAAATAATGAATAAGCATCATCCGATAACAAAGGGGGTTAACGATTTTATCGTCACAGATGAGCAGCACTACGTAAAATATGAGAAGGATCCAGAGTTCGTCTTCATGATAAGTGTGAATGAGGATGGCCTAACTTTCACCGGCTCAATCGGAGATCAAGGCGCATCATGCGAGGCCGGATGGGCATATGATTACGGGAAAGGCAGAGTTTGTTTCATGGCGCCTGGACATACCATAGCGGCATTGTGGAATCCGGAATATAAAAAGCTCCAGAGGAACGCTGTTAAGTGGCTTCTAAGAAAGATCTAGCTTATTGTTGTGCGATATTAAACTGTGGAAGCTTTGTCTCTGTCGCATCTGTTAATTGACGATGGAGAAGTTTCTATTTTTCATACCTGAATGACTCGCCCGGTTTAAGCGCCACCACCTTCGTGAATGGAGCCCAGGCGGCCACGGTCTCTTTCAGTTTCTCTATGTCGACCTCCTGGTCAGGGAATGTCCCATAGTGCATGGGGATGAAGACTTCAGGTCTTACAAGATAAGCCGCGTATGCCGCCTCTTTGATACCCATGTTGTACTTTCCGCCTACTGGCATTATTGCTATCTGCGGGGCGTAAAGATCTGATATCAGCCGCATATCGCCGAAGACTCCAGTGTCCCCTGCAAAGTATATTCTCACATTCTGCTCAGTAACTATCACGTAGCCGCATGAACCTGAACCTGCGACAACATCCGTCTCGTTCACCATTATATCGGATGTGTGAACCGCATTAGTCATGATTATCTTTATCCCTTTAATGACGCATGAACCTCCAATGTTGAGGGGACATAGCTCTCCACCTTCCTCTGGAATGCCATTTTTCTGCGCATAGAAGCCTAGTTCTGGAGTGCCGATGAAGACTGCCCCGGTCTTTTTTACAATTTCGATGGAGTCGCCTATGTGGTCTATGTGGCCATGAGTAACACATACAATGTCGGCTTTGGTGATAGAATCCAATCTGACTTGACAAGTAGGGTTTCCCTTTATCCAAGGATCAAGATAGATTATCTTCTTTGTCTCCGTCTCAATCTTAAAGCTTCCATGACCGATCCAAGTAATTTTAACACCCAAAGCCGTCACCTTTAGGGGTTATCTTACAATTATCCATTAGACTATAATATTTTTAGTATTCGCTGGTTTGATCATTAATTCACAGAGATTAAATGAAGACTAAGATTATCTGAAGGAAGGTGAAGCTAAGAAAAAGGCCCACGTCAGATCTACAAAGTTATAATGTTATTATTCAGCGAAGGAACAATATCGAGAATATCGACTTGACAGCAGAATTCCACATCTTCTCCGAATCCTAGCTTAACGAGATTTCGCGCATGCTCATCCCTAGCGATGCAGTTAAACAAGGAATCTTTCGTTTGCTTAAACGAGAGGAGAGAAGCAAAGGAAGCATCCGACAACATCACAGCGTCTCCGACTAGTTTTTCAGCGATGGCGCCGCCGCAGAGAAAATCCTCCAAGGAGAAATGTCCCCTCCGTCCTGAGAGAACTATCGAGATATCTTTCCCTTCTCTTTGAGCAATCTTTATTGTCTTTGACGCGACGGAGCTGACATTAAGAAATCCTCCTATCAGAACATGCTTTGCACTTCTACAACGGATCAGGGCAGCCGTCCCACTTGTAGTGGTGAAGATTAATGTTTTTCCATAGACTTTATCCCTGGTGAATTCAAGAGGGGAGTTTCCGAAATCGAATCCTCTCGGTTTCAATCCTCCTCTTTCACCGGCGAGAAGGAAACTCGGATGTTCAGATTTGATCTTGTAGGCCTCTTTTAAGGTCTTAACGGGTATTATCTTTCTCGCGCCGTTTGCAAAAGCATTTATCATACTCGAGGTGCATCGCAACACGTCAATGACCACTATGATGTCTCCTCGTCTGACAGCTTTAGCAGCATCCTTTGCTGTAAGATCAAGATTAACCTTAATTACCATACGAATTCAGATCTCCATGGCTAATCATGAATCTCTGCGATTATTCAGGCGGGTCGCCCCAGTCCGGAATCTTCAGCAATTTTCCGCCTAGCAGAGCTGACTGATGAGCAATTATCCCCGGTGCACAGTAACGCACTGCCTCCCAGATGTTTATCCTCGGCAAACGTTGATTTTTCACAGAGTCTACGAATTCGTGAACTAAATATGCATGTGAACCTCCATGTCCGCCTAGATTTGACGCGAGAGGCTCAGGTAGCCATTCATGGTGACGCGTCGGATTCACAATCTGCTTCCCATTCTTGTCCGCCCAGACTGCTCCCGCTAAGTTATGCTCGAAGCTGCCTTCGGTTCCATAGATTCCGCTTGCCCTTTCACATCCGGGATGACCTATCCGGCGGAACTCGCATATCAAAGCTGTGGCGCCATTGCTCATCGTGAAAAGAGCTGTCTCATTGGAGAAGACGTTTCCGTAGATCGTGTCCCTACGGAACCAGTCATCATTAGGATATATGAATCCCTGCGCAGAGACCTTCGTCATATGTGTCTTCATCACCGAAACTGGGAAGCAGATCGAATGCGTAGGGTAATGCATAGGTATCCCTCCCGTCTTGTCTCTCCCCCACTTCTCTCCCCACCTATTCCTCGCCACCTCTTTCAGCCCGTGGCTTAGATCATGGAAGTACTCGGCGCGGCAGTGTATGAACTCTCCGAAGGCGCCCTCCTCAGCCTTCTTCCGGCAGAAAACGGTCTCAGGACGGAAGTAGCTTGTTTCACCATTCATGTAGATCATGCCTGTCTCTTTCACTGTCTTAACGAGCTCGTCGCATTCCCCGATTGACTGAGCTGCAGGCACAGCGCAATAAACATGTTTACCCGCCTTCATCGCCTTGATAGCTTGTTGGGCATGCAACCAAGGCTGGGTGATAATAGCTATCGATTCGATGTCTGATCTGCAAATCTCATCGAGACTACCATAAGTCTCGGATATATCGTATTTCCTAGCCCAATATTCCAATCGATCCCTACGCAGATCGCAGATTGCGAACCTCTCAACATCCGGATGATCCTTAAAGAGCTTTATGAAGGCCTGGCCGAACATGCCTAGACCGACAAGCCCAAGGCTGATACCCATTTTTGACCGCCTTTTTTATTTCATGATTGTATTTCAAAACTGGGAAATAAGCCTAACATAGAGCTGAAGATTCGTTTGGAAGCCTCTGGGCGAAACAATTTTTAAGAAATCATAGCCACATATTCTTCTAAGTCTGGTTTGTAAAGGCATGTAGGATATGAAGAAATCCGCGAGCGACATCAAGATAGGGCTTGAAGTTCACGTACAACTCACAAGTTTAAAGACTAAACTCTTCTGCGGCTGTTCCTCAGATTATCGAGGAAAGAAGCCTAACACCCTGGTCTGCCCAGTTTGCCTTGGACTTCCAGGCTCGCTCCCCGTTCTCAACAGAAAAGCAGTCGAGTATGCTGTTATGGCTGCTCTTGCGCTTA
>CAZCXS010000049.1:0-6065 GCA_964502685.1 uncultured Candidatus Bathyarchaeia archaeon | reverse complement strand
TGATCCTCATCGGCATAGGTGCTCTCGATTATCAACGCGTCGATCTCTCCATAGTTGAGGTCGGCTGGCGGTAGAAGCCTCGTCTCAACGGCGTTGTAATCGCTTGTATAAACTAGCCGTTTGCCAGCTGCCTCTACGAGTACTGATGCCGCGCCTGGAAGATGGCCTGAGTTCAACAGTTCGATCTTTATGTCTCCGATAGCGGTTTCCTCCCTGTAGTTGATGTCTTTGCGGCTTCTCATCATCGATCGAAGCTCAAGATACTCGAATGGAAGGTAATAGCCTGAAAGATGAATGAAGTCCTTGATGAGCACATTAGCCAGATTGAATGTCAGACGTGTCCCATAAACGGGCTTTCGTTCGCCTATGTGGAAGATGGGAACCGCGCCTGAATGATCAAGATGGCTATGTGTAACGACTATTGCATCAACATCCTTCGGTGGAACATGCATGGGAAATCCAGGGGTATGATTAAGCATCACGCCGTAATCTAAGAGAATCCGCGTTCTCTCAGTCTTAACGTATATGGCTGCTCTTCCGACCTCCCTTGCACTGCCTAGAAACGTGATCTCTAATGGAATCTCATTTCACCGTCCGAGCTTAAACATGCATTGTAGTTAATTTCTCAAGTTTAAATATGGTGGATTTTCCCCTATAGATGCTGCGTGGATGTTAATAAGCGTTTACTTTTATAAAAATCTCTCACTTCCCCTCTTTTTCATTTATGATGACTAATCTTTACCATCCATATACAAATGCGCACAGAAATGCACATGCTTTATAAACTATTTAAAGAAAAAAATTCGCGGCAAAAAATAAATCAAGACAAGACTTCCTGTAGAATAACAAAGCGTCTATGCGAGGTTATTCTACCCGGTTCTCCAAGGGGCTCTATGAGACCGACTTGCCTAGGGTCAGACGGTTAGAAATTCCAAAAGTTTTTCCTCTAAGCCTTTTTTGCATATCCGCGCGACTTCCTCCTGCCATGTCCCAGGCTTTACGATCATGATTCTTCTTTTGTACCTGCTTTTCTCTACGTATTCCAGGATTTGTTGAGCAACGTACTTCACTATCTCCATGTCTGGAGGGTGTGTGATTTCAAATTGCGAGAGTGGATAAACATCACGGAGCTCTATGGGTACGATGCCAAAGGGAGGAACATAAAAGCATACGTGCACCTCGTCTTTATCGATACGGAGTCCCTCACAAATATCGGCGAGAATCTTTTTGTAACGTCTCAATTTTACGGTTCGCCTCGGACCGAACGATGGAAACAAGACGAGAACTCTAGCATTTTCAGGCGGGCTGTATCTTTCTCTGAGGTTCTTTCTGTGCCTAATCACCTCAGGCCTTGCGAGATCTATGGAGCTAAAGAAGAATAAACCGCTTCTCTTCACGATGGGACTGTGTCTTTCTATAATGTCGCCGTAATCTTTGAGGCGCTTCATCGCTTGAAGTATCGATGGATGCCCGTGAGCTCTCATCATCAAATGTTCCCATAGCCGCCCCTCAACTATCGCCTGCTTGATTCTCTTTATCTCGGCGAAACATACGTGAAGGTTATGTCTGGTCAGCTCAGCTTCACGTTCATTCTTCGGCATATCCCGGAGCTCATCTGGATCCCGCTTAGAACAGACCGGACAAGAGCATGGTAGATACTCGAGTTCCTCGAGGTGGATAGTCCCATATGTAGTTAAGTAACGATCATCTTGAGCAAATATATTATAGGCTGCAGAGTCGAATAGGTCGCATCCCAAAGCAACGGCTAAGGCAAACATGAATGGGTGCCCCGCGCCGAAGAGGTGAAACGGACGGCTGAAAGGCACATTAATCTTCGCTGCGAGGATCATATTCACAAGCAGGTCGAATAGATACTGCTCCATAACGGGCGTCGGGCTTCCCAACGCATGTATATCAAAGGGGAGTCTGCTCATTTCCCGAGCTGACTCGGCGACGAGATCCAAATATCGTCCGCCTTGAATCGGCCCAACCCACAGAATGTCATTTCGGCTCTTTAGTTCTTCGAGTTCCCTGGCTCGATTAATGGTCTCTCTAACAGTGTACTCGGCATGCTTCTTGGAGACTGCCCATCCTGTCGGTAGATCAAGAATCGTAGCGATGTCAGTATCGATTTCCTCCTGAAACTTGATTATCCCCTCCGGTTTGACCTCTATATCTCCATATGCAAGTATCTGGTATGCACCTGAATCCGTCATGACTACTCCTGGGAAATCGAGAAGAGAGTGAATCCCCAGCCTCGATGCCTCTCCAGCCTGCCGCTTCTTGATGATGTAAGCGTTTGTTATCAGTATCCTGCAGCCGAATTCTTCCCATAGCTCCCTCGGAGTTACGGATTGCTTCGCCATGTTTATCACGGGAAGGAAAGCCGGAGTCTCAACCGTCCCGCTCTTAGTCTTCAATCTCCCTATCCTAGCGAGAAGATCCCTACTCTTTACCTCGAACTCTACCATTATCCGACGCCTGCTTCTGAGAGTTTCAGCTACTTCTTCATTCATTGGCGGAACTAAAATAATCTTCCTCATGAAGTGACGGAAAATCAAGCCTTACGCTTTATTGAAGCAGCTAATAAGAGCTTAGAAAAAGCAGAATTTGGAAGCTTCCCTTTAGAAGGGATAATAAGGAACCTCTGCAATCATTATTTTTCCCTCTGGAAGGAGCACAAGTTGGCGTCAGCGAAAGGCAAACATTCACATAGACTTCGCGCTGCGTTCTTAAAGCCCCTAGGTTGGGGTAGGAACGCTAAAATTCTAGTCTCAACGGAGCCTCTTTGGAGCATCCCTATGAGCTGGATTTACTTTTACCGTCCGATCTTTCTTAAAGAAGCTGTTCGCCTTTCAGAAGTCCAGATAGGTCTCCTTTCAACTATCCTCATGTTTTCTTCTATATTTTTCCCTTTAGCTGGCGGGTATCTTGCTGACAAGTTCGGAAGAAAAAGGGTATTGATGCTGTTTGATACGTTCTCTTGGATTCCTTCCCTCATGGTGTGGATTATAACTCACAACTTATTGTATGCACTTACAGCATATATTCTAGAAGGACTATCATGCGTCATATATTCCGTTTGGGAGTGCCTTTTGGTTGAAGACACCGTTCCAGAGCGAAGATCAGGAATCTATGGATATACATCTCTGATCTACAACATGGGAACGCTTTCCACCCCGATTGCAGGATGCCTAATCGGGACATTCGGTGTAGATTCGGGTGTAAGAATCTTATTCGCGGTTGCCTTGGCCTCCATCGCGTTGATGCTGGTGATAAGGCAGATATACCTCCGAGAAACCGCGATAGGACATGAGATTATGAGGGAGAAGAAGACGGTGGGGCTGAGAGGATACATGTCTTCCCTCTCGATAATTCGGAGGAACCGAGTTATGATGGCGCTGCTTCTCTCCTTCGCGATCTCAAGCATTTATAACGCCACCTGTATTTATCTGCCGCTCTTTTTAATAGCCGAGACTGGTCTAGGTTTAACTGAGGAACTTGCATCCCTGATGCCCTCAGCCATCTCAATCTCGGCGTTGGTTCTGAATCTACTCCTTGTTCCTAAGCTCACAACGAGGAGTAGCTATTCAAAGACTCTCATCCTAAGCCACATTTTTGGCATCGCAGGACTGGCGTTTCTGATCTGTTCCCCTAGGGGAGCCTTATATTCCGTCTTTCCGTCGGGGATTCTGCTTGGATTTTATCAAATCTCTATTTTCTCCGTGTCCAGGACCTTTCTAACAAATGAGATCGAACTGGCGGATCCGAAAGCAAGAGCCAAGATACTTTCAGTAGCCATTACTTTCTCGTCGCTGGTTTCGCTGCCCGCACCCATATTAGCCGGGTACCTCTTCAGTCTGGAGCCCAGATTCCCATTCATATTGGCGTCAGGAGCAGTTACGTTAGGACTTATCGTCATAGCTCTTGCTACTAAAGGAATAAAGTGAGGATCTCATCTCTTCTTTTGGCATGCTTATTATCTTTCTCTTCGCTGCAAAACGACATAAAAATCATTCTTTTATGCCGTAATTTTTCTTACTAGCCATCTCGTGAAAAACACTCGGGCTTCACGATTTTTTCAGTGTCGCTCCATTTCATCATCACAGAAGCTCAGAATTGTGTGTCCTTCATCATGCGTGTTAAGATTAAAATCAGCAGCATAAAAGATTTTCCTTAATCCCAAAGACATTGTGAAAAGAAATAAAATAAAAGGGGTAAACAAATCCGGTATTCAGTTTTACATCGAGGACTATTTCTGAATTCTTGTTAGATGCACAGAGCAGGAAATGCAGGGATCGTAGGCTCTCGCTATTATTTCAAAAGCATTCACCAGCTTCTCATCAGGCTCCTTGATCAGCCTTTTCGCGGCTACCCTGTAGTCCTTCTCCATGTTAGCTGCATTTTGAGCCGTAGGCGTTATCACGTTCGCCTTTACGACACATCCATTCTCATCAAACGTGTAATCGTGGTAAAGTATCCCTCTCGGGGCCTCCACGGCTCCTATTCCTCGGCTTGCCCTCGGCTCAACCTCAACTAGCCCCTCATCTTTTAAGCCATTGCTAAGCAGAATGTCAATGTCTTCTATGCATCGATCTACGCTGTGAACAAGCTCGATTGCTTGTGCTAGATTGTTCATTAACGTGTTCCTAGAGGTCAAAATATCTCTGTGCTTATCATACAGCTCTGCAGCCGTCCCCTCTAATTTGTCCCTGTTGAGAAGAACCCTTGGGAGAGCTCCAACCATATAGCTAGAGCCCTTGTAAGAGGAGAATTTCGCATGGGAATGCTTTACTGTCCGCTCATTTGTCAGTTTAAGGTAATCTTGAACAGGATGCCGCGTACCATCTGAGACTAGGACATAGTCCCCCATGAAGCCGAACTTTTCACCTGGATCTAAAGCCATAAGCGTATTCTCAGACTCCGCATACCTTGGAGTCTCAACCTTCGCAAAGAGTTCTACCGCAAGCTCCGCAGTAGACTTGGTTGAAACCATGGCTGTTCGAATCTCATTCAGCTCCTCCTCTGAGGGTATTTTGCTAAATCCGCCTACACGCTCATTCATGCCGTGGACTTCCCTGCCGCTTACGATGTTATGGACCATGTTTCCCGCATATTTGAGCTGTAAAGCCGCCTTGACTTCTTTGGGGTACTTCGAGGCCATTCTAATAGCATCTGGAAATCCTAGAAAATCTGGAAGGGCAAGCATGAAGACGTGTAAGGCGTGGCTTTCAATCATCTCGCCGTGTATGAGGAGATCTCTTAGAATCCTTGTCTGTTCAGTGACCTTCACGTTGAATGCGTTCTCTATAGTCCTTATGGATGCCAAACTATGAGAGGCGGTGCATATTGCGCATATCCGCCTCATTATGTCCGGCACCTTCTCATAATGAACTGACTCGATGAATGCTTCGAAGAATCTAGGCCCCTCGAATATAGCCATCTTCACATCTTTCACTTCGGTTCCTTCGATGACTACCTCGATCCGTCCATGACCCTCTACTCGAGTTAACTCCTCAACCTCAATAACTCTTCTCATCATTCTCCCTCCTTCTTCTCAGATTTTTCAGAAAGCTTCTTTGTCAAGTTCTGGATGTCCTCGAAGTTTCCTCCGAAGAATCTCAGCCGATTGAGGATGTACTCTTCATCGTATCCCTTATCAAGGAGCACTTTAAGCTCAGCCGCAACATTCGCTTCATCCGATATTGGGCCTCTGCAGCCTATACAGTCCAGGCCAAGCCCGGGGCATCTTGCATTGCATCCCGCTGTGACTAGTGGACCTAAGCACGGCATCCCCTTCTCGACTAGAACGCATGGATACCCATTCAGTTTACATTCAACGCATACCGGATAATCTATTTCCTCAGGCATGTCGCCGTGAAGAAGCGACGTAATCGCATGTAATATCTCATCCTTCTCGATCGGGCATCCCGGAATCTCCAGATCAACCTTTACATAGCTGCTTAGACCCTTAGGCTCCAGAACATCATAGTAATCCACACTTACGCCGTAGACTTTCTTCATCCTCTCCTCCATGCTCATCTGACCGTTCCGCATCGCTTGGA
>CAZCXS010000048.1:0-6136 GCA_964502685.1 uncultured Candidatus Bathyarchaeia archaeon | reverse complement strand
AATAGTCAGGCTTAACTATGCTCCAAGGCTTATAATATATCGTGGCGATCTTAACCTGCTTCACATCTCTGCTGAGTAAATACTCCTTCACAAGCTTCAGGGTCTTCCCAGTGTCCGCTACATCGTCAAGTATCAGAACCTTCTTTCCCTTAACAGGGACAGACACGGGCTGCGTTAATATCGGTTTACTCTTCGTCTCAGCGACATCGACGTAAAATTCTACCGTGATGTTTGCCAGATTGGGGTTTCCTAAAAGATCAGACATCACCCTTGCCGGAGGCCATCCTCCCCTGCATATTCCGACAATTAAATCTGGGCGGAAATTGTCTCTCTGAATCTTCTTAGCCAATCTTAACAGCATCTCGTATATCTCATCCCATGTTGGAACCTCAAATTCAACATCCAGACTCAAGACTCACGTTCCTCAGAAACAATCTACATTGTTGAGTTATATTAGAATTTAATTGTTTTTACGCGAGTTTCGTCTTTCATAAACTTGGCTCACAGATCGCCGGCACGTTCAGACCTTAAGGGCCCCCACAATTTTTTAAACGCTATATGGGAAATCTCTTATCGGGGATGCCTTATGGCCGTTAGTAATATGCATGCGGATCTCCTTATTCATGGAAACCTCGTAAATGTTTACTCGGGGAACATAACGGAGTCTTACATAGGCATCAAGGATAGAAGGATAATTTATGTCGGCGGAAAACGAATAAGAGCATTAAAAGATCTTGATTTATCTTCAAAGTATATTCTGCCCGCCTATATTGATGGCCACGTGCACATCGAGAGTTCACTTGTCACGCCAAGCCAATTCGCCCTCGCAGTGATTCCGAGGGGAACATGCTGCGTTATTGCTGATCCCCACGAAATAGCGAATGTATGCGGCGTCGAAGGGATAAAATTCATGATTGAGGACTCCTCTAGAACCCCGCTGAAGGTCTATTTTATGATTCCATCCTGCGTTCCAGCCACAAGCCTCGAGACATCCGGCGCGAAGATCGGATTGAAAGAAATCGAAGAGCTAAAGGGGACTGAACGAATCCTCGGGTTAGGTGAAGTCATGAACTTTCCAGGAGTAATTAAAGGCGAAGAAGAAGTTATGGCTAAGATTGAGGCTTGTGAAGGGATGGTGATTGACGGGCATGCACCCGGTCTCAGGGGGGAAGCACTATGCGCATACATCGCCGCTGGAATCCAATCCGATCATGAATCGATAGCAGCGGAGGAGGCGACGGAGAAGCTCTCTTTGGGAATGTGGGTGATGATCCGTGAAGGGTCAACCGCAAAGAACCTTTCGGAGCTCGCATGCATAATTTCCAAAGGCTGCCCGGAGAGAACTATGCTTGTAACCGACGACCAGCATGCTGATGATCTTTTAGCCGAGGGACACCTTGACCACGTTCTTAGGAGGGCAGTAGAGGAAGGGATAGACGCTGTTGACGCCGTGAGGATGGTTACGGTTAAGCCGGCTGAATACTTCGGTCTACGCCGTCTCGGAGGGATCTCGCCTGGAAAATGGGCGGACATCGTTATCGTCGATGATCTTGAGGAATTTAAGGCTGAAATGGTCTTCATCGATGGAAGGCTGGTTGCAAAGGAAGGCAAGTATCTAGGCTCGATCGGTGAGCCCATCGTCAAGAGGGCGGTTGAGAAAACCGTACATCTGGGAGAGATGCATCCGGAAGATTTCTCAATAGTTTATCACGGGCAGGAAGAAACACGAGTCGAAGAAGCTGAGGTGAGAGTCATTAAGATAATTCCCGATCAAATAGTTACCGATGAGGCCAGATGCAAATTACCAGTCGAAAGAGATAAGATTCTCCCGGACCTCGAGAGAGACATCGTGAAGATATGCGTTGTGGAGCGCCATCATGAGACCGGAAGAATCGGAAGAGGCTTCGTCAAGGGATTCGGTCTTAAGAAAGGCGCACTAGCATCCACCGTGGCTCATGACTCCCACAACATAGTAGCCATAGGCGTAAGCGATGATGAGATCTGCATGGCTGTCAATAGGCTTCGAGAAATAAATGGCGGTTTGGTCGCCGTGAGCGGAAATGAGATTAAAAGCGAGCTGCCTTTGCCTATCGCGGGCCTAATGTCTGACAGGGGAGTTAAGTTCGTCGCTGAAAAAATGGATGATTTGAATGAATCGGCACATGATCTTGGCTGCCGTCTGAGAAGCCCATTCATGGCGTTGTCATTCTTGGCGCTTCCTGTGATACCGAAACTGAAGATAACCGACTATGGGCTTGTCGATGTAGAGAAAATGAAGATTGTTGATCTCTTACTCTCTATACCTGACTGAAAACGAGGGAGGAGACAAATCTCATTTCTATAACTTTTAAACCATCCATCTCCGGATGGAAACATTTATATTTGCAATCGCATAGTCGTAGGCTTTTTCAATGAGGATGAGATAAAAATATCCCGGAGGCAAAGTGTTTGGAAGATAGGGTTAAGATTATTGAACGGAGGGAAGTCCCAGAGGGATTAAAAGTCATCTGCGGCCTCCCTGATGTGGGACTTGTGGGAACAATCGCCGCGTCGCATCTAATCTCTAAGCTGGGACTCGTAGAAGTCGCTTATGTACGTTCAGACCTGTTGCCGCCGATAATCATGCTGGAGAAGGGGCTTCCCCGGTCGCCTATAAGGATCTTCGGGAATGAAGATATCGTTGTGGTAAGCTCGGAAATTGCGATTCCATCCTCCTCCGTCCATCAAATAATAGAAAGCATAGTAGACTGGATATACATGAAAAAGGCGGAGAAGGTCTTCACCCTCGGCGGATTACCCATCCCCAATCGTCACGAGATCGAGAAGCCGAAGGTTTTCGGAGCAGCCTCAGATGAGACCCTACTTAAGATGCTCAGCGAAAAGGGGATTCAGGTTATTCAACGCGGCTTTCTCGTTGGGCCTCAAGCCCTCATCTTGAGCTACTGCGCTGAGAGAAACATTCATGCAATGGCCCTCCTCGCGGAGTCCTTCTATAATTATCCTGATCCCGAAGCTTCCTCGGTTGTTATTCAAGCCCTTAACCGAATAATTGATATAGAGATAGACGTCTCTGAGCTTATAGAGAAAGGTGAAGAAGTCCGTCTGGCAATGAGAGACATGATGAGGAGAACCCAGGCTGAGCTCGCTCGAATGAAGAAGTCACACGAGTACGACATTCCCGGATACTACATCAAGTAGGAGAGTGAAAGATTGAGAAGAAGACGATCGATTTTTGATATTATGCGTGAACGCATGGAGGAATTCGAAGAGATCGCTGAGGAGATGTTCGAAAGGCTGATGGAAAGACCCAGCTGGGACATAAGTACACACTCACTTGAGCCATTATGTGACGTATTTGTAAGATCAGATAGGGTGATCGTGACTGCTGATCTGCCAAAAGTTGACCCCCAAAGCATAAGGGTAAACGGAATAGCAGATGATCTTATAGAGATCACCGCTAAGATGAGGGTTAAGATTAACTTCGAAGATTTAGGAGTCACCCATCGAAGAGGAGAATTCTCATGCTTCAGCTGCAGAGTCCCGCTTCCGGTCCCTGTGGACACAAGCAAAGCGAGAGCAAGGTTCAGAAGAGGAATCTTAGAGATATCGCTTCCTAGGAAAAGAGGATACGAAATCAGAGTGGAATAGCCGGAATCGCGGATTCTACAAGGCTTGACAGAGGCTTTAATCAATATCGGATAAAACGATTAAAAAGTTTTTATAGCTCGCCGCGCCTATTAAAAATGGGGGGATTCTTTTGCCAGAAGAAGATTGGTGGCCTAGCTGGTTCAGACGAAGAAGATGGCCATTCTTTGGAAGAAGCTTTTTCGAAGATATCGATGAGATGTTCAGAGAGATGGAAGAGATGATGCGAAGGGAGTTCGAAGAGATCTCTAGGAGAACTCCAAGCGACCTGATTCGAGAGAGAAAGCTCCCAGACGGATCGACGGTACGCGAATGGGGTCCCTTCGTCTATGGTTACAGCATAACCATCGGCCCGGACGGAAAGCCTCAAATCAGAGAGTTCGGGAACATAAAACCTACGAGTGGGCCTGGAAGGCCCCGCATTGATATAAGGGAAGAGAGGGAGCCGTTGGTGGATGTCATGGAGTCAGATGGAGAGGTAAAAGTCATCGCTGAGCTTCCAGGCGTGGAGAAGAAAGATATAAAGCTTCATGGAACAGAGACGAGACTGACGATCTCAGTTGACACTCCTCAACGGAAATACTACAAGGAAGTGGAGCTGCCGGTCGAGGTTGACCCTAAGAAGGCAAAGTCATCGTACAGAAACGGGGTTCTAGAGGTAACTCTGCCGAAAAAGAAAGAGGAGAAGCCGGAAGGCGAGCCTATAAAGATAGAGTGAATCTTTCCCTTTTTTTGAAGGCTGAACTCTATCTGCTTGCTTTATGCTTTAAGTAGGCCACTGTCTTTTTTAGTCTTCTAGTTCAAAAATATTTAACAAGTTAAAATTTATATTTCTTTGTTGAATTATTCTTTATAAGATCGATCAGTCTAATCTCATACTCAAGAATCAATTGAAGATCACGGGAAGATGACTTCGATAACTGGAAGATCCGGGGTGAGTGCGAATGCTCGACTCCACAAGCCTAGTCTACGTTGGAATATATGTACTCACATTGCTGCTTGCTTCCGCCGAGGTGACTTCGCTTTCCGTAGCAGCATTGATCGGAGCCTTATTGTCGACTCTTTTCGGAATTACATGTAGGGTCTTTACGCCCGAAGAAGTTATAGGATTTATAGATTTTAGGGTAATCCTCCTGCTTGTAGGCGTTATGATAACGTTCGAGGTGGTAGAGAAGAGCGGGTTGTTCCGCGTCTTGGCGCTCTATGCAATAAAATACTCAGGGGGAGATCCGAGGATATTGTTCTTCTCCATCTGTTTTGTTTCAGCGGTGGTCTCCCTCTTCCTAAGCGACGTTACAGCTATATTATTGATCGCGGCGGCAGCAGGCACCATAGCCCGAATCATGGATTACGATCCTGTACCGTACTTTGTCTCCGCCGCGATAATGATAAACCTTGGAGGGACAAGCACTCTGATAGGGTCGACCAGCAACATGATCATAGGCATGGCCTCTGGACTGAGCTTCATAGATTTCCTAAATTACCTGGCGCTCTGTGAAGTTGTATTATGGGTGCTGACGTCCCTGACTTTATATCTTCTGTATAAGCCAAGGCTTGGGGAAAAGAAGACTCCGCCGACGTATGATCCGTGGGGGGAGATTCAGGATAGAAAAACCGTGTACAAGGCTGGGTTCATAATAGTATTCTTCCTCCTCCTCTTCTTGTTGTATGAGCAATGGAATGTGGGTCCTGAAATCATCGCCTTTTTATGCGCTATTTTAGCTCTATTAGTAGTTGATGTCGACGCGGGGACGGTCTTTCGACAGATCGACTGGGAAACAATATTTTTTATAGGCGGCTTCTTCATTATTATTGGAGGGTTAGAGAAGGCAGGAATTCTCATCTCTATTTCTAAGGCGGTGCTAGATATGGCACAGGGAAACTTGTTTATGGCCGCCTTGCTAACCCTTTGGTCCAGCGCTCTTTTAAGCGTCTTTGTAAGCAACATCGCCGTTGCGTTGACGTATACGCCGATAATAGGAATAATGAAAGGGTTAAACCTGGATATGAACTATCTATGGTCAGCTCTTGTTTTAGGAACAAACTTGGGAGGGGCAGCCACACCTGTAAGCGGGGCAGTTTGTGTCTTAGCCTTAGGCGCGCTGAAGGAGGAGAATATAAACTTGAGCTTTATGGATTTCTCGAAAGCGGGGGCTCTGACAACTATTGTTCAGCTAGTCTTCGCGACATTTTATCTGATTCTCAGATTCGGCATGTGAGGGATGGGGGAGATGACAGATTTAAGGGAGAGAATCTTGAAGCGGAAAAAACGGGCAATGGAGAGGTACAAGGAAGAAAGAGATACCTTTGAGAAGGTGATGGGAACTCCTAAAATAAACGTCAGCATCGAGCTTCCAAAGGGCTACGAGGCTCAAAGAGAAGAGTTTCTGGAGCTCGAGAAAGAAGAGAGCTTTCTGAAAGACGCTGACAGGGCTTTAGGCAGAATCGTAAAGAAGCACCTCAAAAAAGTGAAGGAACAGGCCGAAAAAGA
>CAZCXS010000047.1:0-6172 GCA_964502685.1 uncultured Candidatus Bathyarchaeia archaeon | reverse complement strand
AAGATTAGTCTATACCGTGCATATTTTACCGTAGTGAAAAAGTTGGGAAGATGCCGCATCTGTGGGGAAGAGTCGGCGGCGATCTCGGATTACCTCGGGGTCTGCGTAGGGTGCATTAGGAAGAACCCTGAAGAGGCCCTCAGAATTGCCGGAAAGGGGCATGCGGATGCCCGTAGACTCTTCGGTCTTCCAGCCAGTCCTCCTCGCGACTCAGACGGTATATTATGCGGGATGTGCGCAAACAATTGTAAGATTGGAAGGGGAGAGAAGGGCTTTTGCGGCCTCGTCATCAATAGGGATGGAAGACTAGTCCGCCTAGGGGGAACCGCTGAAAAAGGAATATTAGAGTGGTATTACGATCCTCTTCCCACGAACTGTGTTGCATGGTGGTTCTGCCCCGGATGCACCGGAGCAGGCTATCCGAAGTATGCTTACATGCCAAGCGCAGAGTCGGGATATGCAAATCTAGCGGTATTCTACGGAGCATGCAGCTTTGATTGTCTCTTCTGCCAAAATTGGCATTACAGAAATCTAACTGCGCGGCTGGGGCCGACGGTAAGCGCGGAAAGCCTAGCTCAAAAGGTTAACGAGCGCGTCTCATGCATCTGCTTCTTCGGCGGGGACCCCTCTGTTCAGATGCCTCACGCCTTGAAGACTAGCGAGATCGCGTTGGAAGATGCTGAGAAGCATGGCCGCATCTTGAGGATATGCTGGGAGACGAATGGTAATATGAATGGGCGATTTGCGGTTAGGGCTGCTGAGTTGTCTTTTCGAAGCGGCGGGGTGGTAAAGTTTGACCTTAAAGTGTGGGATGATAATATTCATCGGGCTTTATGCGGCGTCTCCAATGAAGCGGCCTTGCGGAACTTTAGTATGATCGGCGAGAAGTACTTCGAGAGGCGCGGCGAGGTGCCGGTTTTAACGGCGAGCACACTTCTGATCCCTGGGTATGTGGATGCCGAGGAGGTTGAGAGGATAGCCGAGTTCATCGCAAGCATAGATCCTGAGATCCCGTATACTCTGCTGGCTTTTTATCCTCAATACAAGCTTAATGATCTTCCCACTACAAGTCGGAAACAAGCATTTGAATGTCGAGAGGCAGCTGAGAAGCATCTGAGGAACGTCAGAATCGGTAATGTGCATCTATTGTCTTAGCATTCTCCCTTAACGCCGCAAAGATTATAACTCTGAAAGTCCTTTTGCGGATGATCTGAAGAGTGATTGGGTATGTGTCGCCTATTCGGCATGCTCTCCATTGAAGATTCAAACGCCGATAAGTATCTTCTTAAAGATCCCTGTTCGCTTTACGCTCAGAGCAGAAGGGATTCGAGGAGGCTTCAGGGGGACGGTTGGGGAATAGGATTCTACGAGAATGGACATCCAGTGGTCATCAAGAGCGAGAAACCGGTTTACATGGATTATAAGAATTTCTCCTCAGCTGTGCATCGGGCAGAATCGAGGATAATCCTCGCTCACATCCGGCGGGCAAGCAATCCTAGGAGGCTTCCTAGGGAAAAGATAATATCGAAGGAGAACTCTCAGCCCTTCACGTATGGAAGATACATCTTTGCTCATAACGGAACGATAACAATCCCAGACGAGGTCGCTGAGTCTCTGGGAGCGTGGAGAGACAAAATAAGGGGCCTAAACGATAGCGAGGTCTACTTCTGGTTCATCATGAAAGAGTTGGCTGAGGTCGCTGATCTCCCCTCAGCTCTGAAGAATTTCAAGGCGGCTCTTGAGGATCTCTGGATAGAATCGCGTGGGAGACATCCTGATAAGTCCCGCCCTTATATTGGATTAAACAGCGTGATCAGCGACGGTGAAAATCTTTACGCTTATTGCAGATACGATGAGGGCGACGAAACCAGCAGATCGCTTTGTTTCGGGGATCAGCCCGTATTCGAGATGTCTTACTCTCTCAGCAAAGAGAGGCTGGTAGTAGCATCGGAGAAGACGAATCGAGAAGAAGACTGGAGGCCCCTAAGAAGCGGGGAATTACTTGTCGGAAGAAGATTAGAAAACGAGATCGCGGTTGAAATAAAAAGGGTTGGGTGAGATGCCCTTCTCTCAGGAGGCATCCACGAGGGGTCTCTTCGGCTATTCGATTATTACCTCGCTGAAGAAGACGCGGCTTGAAGGTGCGACTTTCGTCTCGCCGACGACTTCGAATCTTCCGCTTAGACGGATGTCTTCAGAGGAGCTTCCAATCATGACTTTGAAGGTTCCCGGTTCAACTACGAATCTCATGTGCCGATCGTAGAAGGCGAGCTGATCAACAGAAAGCCTAAAGGTTATTCTCTTCTCCTCGCCGGGATTAAGCGTAACCCTCTTGAAGCCCTTCAGCTCCATTACTGGTCTTGTAACAGATGCTATTTCATCCTGCACATACAGCTGGACAACCTCGTCGCCTCTTCGATCGCCCGTGTTCCTCACGTTGAATGTTACTTCTATCTTTCCAGCCGGGCCTACCTTCTCAGGAGAGACTCTCAGCGATCTATACTCGAAGCTTGTGTAGCTCAATCCATGGCCAAAGGGGAATAGGGGCCTAGAAGAGGAGAAGACGTAGCTGCCTAAGGACGAGCGTCTCCTCCCATAATTGACAGGTATCTGACCCACGTGCTGCGGGAATGAGACTGGAAGTTTACCGCCTGGATTATAGTCCCCGAAAAGCACATCAGCCACAGCGTTTCCGCCCTCCTCTCCAGGCAGCCAAGCCTCAAGAATCGCGGAGCATCTATCTGCGATCCGTCTTAACGAGAGAGGTCTTCCATTCACGAGAACAGCCACAACCGGCTTTCCAGTCTCGCATAGCATCTCGATTAGTTCTTCTTGAACTCCTGGAAGCCTGAGGTCGGCGCGGTCTCTATGCTCGCCTGAGATGTCATCATCCGAGAGCCCCGATCTTTCCCCCACAACGGCTACGATGACGTCGGATTTCTCAGCTGCCTCTAACGCTTCCTTGAATCCGTCCCTTGATGTGTCTGATATGCCGCAGCCTCTCGCATAGTAAACAGCCGTCTGTTTTGAAACCTTGTTCTTTATGCCCGCCAGAATCGTTACCGTTGGCACCGCGGGCTCATCGCACCTCAAATGCGCAGTGTAGCTATAGTCCCCATGGAGGTTCCTAGCATTATCAGCGTTAGGCCCGACTACCGCTATTGCCTTTACATCTTTTCTTAGAGGAAGAACTCCATCATTCTTCAGAAGCACCAAGGATTCTCGAGCTGCCTCTAGGGCGAGCGCCCTGTCTTTGGGCGTGTCGAAGGAGCCGGATGCGGTTTCCACCTTAACGTAGGGATTCTCGAATAATCCGAGGAGAAACTTTGCTCTTAAGATTCGAGAGACAGCCTCATCTATGACGGCCTCTGAGATCTTTTCCTCTCTGACTGCTTGGAGGAGAGGCTCACCATAACAGTCTATCGCTGGAAGCTCAATGTCAATCCCGGCTTCCAACGCTTGAACCGCAGCATCCTTCTCATCAGCCGCAACGTGATGGAAAGTGTAAAGCATCCTTATGGAGGAGTAATCTGAGACTACGTATCCTCTGAATCCCCATTCCCCTCTAAGAATCCCCGTGAGCAATCCACGTGAAGCCGCACATGGCACCCCGTCGACATCATGATAAGCATTCATAATAGACCAAGCGCCCGCCTCTTTGACGGCCGCCTCGAAGGGAAACAGATAGACCTCCCTGAACTCCCTAGGCGGAACGTGCACGGGAGCCCTGTTTCTCCCTCCCTCGGAGAATCCATGCGCGGCGAAATGCTTAGGAGTCGCTATCACACCGTCCCGGAGGTTTAACCCCTGAAGCCCCCTCACGTATGCGACTCCCATACTCGCGACGAGATACGGATCCTCACCGAATGTTTCCTCGTTTCTACCCCATCTCGGATCTCTGGCGACATCGAGCACAGGTGATAATCCTTGATGCGCACCTACAGCCCTCATTTGTCTTTTAATGGTAGCTGTCACCCTCTCGACGAGGTCGGGGTTCCACGTGCTCGCCAGCCCTATGGCCTGAGGGAAAGTCGTCGCTCCATACGCCATGAACCCGCTTAAACACTCCTCATGGATTATCGCCGGTATGCCCAACCGCGTTTCCTCCCTCAAAAATCTCTGAATCTCATTAGCTATTTGGGCGGCTTGCTTCGGATCGGTTACATCACGGGTTCCACCGGAAACCCGAGTGATCTGACCTATGCCGTTTTTAAGGAGACGCTCAGCCCTCTCCCAAGAGAATCTACCATCCTCAAGGAGGCTTCTCCCCCGGATTGACCCCAACTGTGCAACTTTCTCCTCAAGAGTCATGCTTCTCAGCAAGTCCTTTACTTTCACATCCACATCAACAGACAAGTCCACCATCTCGGATTATCTCCAAACTTGAGTTTTATCCCACCATGTATAAAATCTATGCTGTTAAGAACGTCTAAAAAAGAATAGGCCCAGATCATGTGCCTTTATAAACTATTTAAAGAAAAAAATCGAGCGGCAGCGTAATGTGCAGTCTTTGCAAATGTGGTGCGGGGGGCGGGGTTCGAACCCGCGCAGGCCTACGCCAGCAGGTCCTAAGCCTGCCTCCTTTGACCACTCGGACACCCCCGCCTTTTCGAGATAATCCGATATGGCGGTGTAATTTTAAGTCTTTTGGTTCAGCAGTCGGATACGTTGTGAGCTCGACGGAAGTAAACCCGCAATTCGTCTTTTAACATTCGATATTTGCTGCTTAATTCTCCTATATTTTCCGGCGTCCACTCTCTGATCTTCGGATCCTTCAGATTTTCCCCTCGGAGGGGAAATCTCCGCGGAGATTTTTCTGAAAATGGAAAAAGATGTCCTCTCCGGTTAGAATAAACTTAAATATGTTTTTCGAGAAGGCTTCTTCAAAAATCGGTGAGGAAGAATCGAAATGGCGAGAAAAATAGACAAAGTTGAACTCGACATTGAAATGATGGCTTCCCTTATAAGGAGGATATACACGGAGAGACGCAGGCTGAGGAGCTTCTAAACAGCCGAAACTATCGTTAAACTGCATTGGCTGGAAGAACTGATTTAAATCGCCGATATGATCCCGAGCTTCACGGGAGGCCTAACCGACCCTTCAGGCGGATAAATTCCCCTGTTTGAATTTTAATTCGCTTTTCTCATGGTGAGACGATTCCTTTTTGATGAGTCTTTCATGAGTTCCATTTCTTTGCAGCTTTGAGCTTGAAAAGGCAAATGTATGCCTCTGCTCATACACGTACATTTCCGCTCGGCCTCTATATATGCCTCTTTTTCTTCCGAGATGGAAGATCGCATAGCACTGTCTAAAGGCTTCGTACTCAAAGATACACAGTCTAAAACGCGCGGCCGCCTGAGATTGGAGCAAGTAAAATAATTTAAGTTTAGCCCGCTTATTCTTGATTGTAAGGTGAAAAAATATGTCTGAGAGGGAATTGAAGGAAGTAGGCAAGATTACGCACTACTTCACAAGAATAGGTGTAGCCGTTGTAGAGCTAAGCGATAAGCTATCCATAGGCGACAGAATACTCATTCAAGGAGCAACTACAAATTTTGAACAGGCCGTCGAGTCGATGCAGATAGAGCATAAAAATGTTGAAACGGCGGAAGCCGGACAAAGCATAGGATTAAAAGTTGAACAGAGAGTAAGAGAAGGAGATAGGGTCTACAAGATAATCGAGTAAGAGCTCCGAACTTCCCCATTTATTTTCAATCTATATTCAAAAGAGCGACCTCGAGATGGAAGAATATCTAAATGAATGAGAATGAGCCGTCCAAAGCATCTATGACCTGATTCTAAGACGATGATTCCCATGAAGGCAAAAAGACACATGTTATAAGAATTTATTAATGCAACCTATTCATTTGATGGATTGTATCCTCGTTTAAATGACGTGAAGAGGATAACGCCGAAAAGGCATACTTCGTGTATAAAAAAGAAAATTTAGCGAGGAAGAAAGATGGCTGTAGCCATGGCGCTTAAAGAGGCTGATCTGGACAGCCCTGAGAAACGCGAGAAGCATAAAATAGCTATTATCGGCTGTGGAAGAATAGGCTTGGCTACAGCATGCTTATTTTCAGAGGCGGATTTCAAGGTCACATGTTTCAATCCGGATCCCTATCTTGTGAATCAAATAAACAAAGGGGTAAGCGTCTTCGACGAATGCGA
>CAZCXS010000046.1:0-6261 GCA_964502685.1 uncultured Candidatus Bathyarchaeia archaeon | reverse complement strand
AGCGATATCTTGACTCCTTGATACCACGCGAAGTCTCCATCCTCAGCCTCAACCGTCTCCTTTCCTATGCCGATCAGGTAATTCTCGCCGTATGGATGAAGGTAATCCGAGTAGCCGGGGATCTTCAGTTTTCCTAGGACTCTAGGTTTCGTTGGATCCTCAAGGCTTATCACAAAGAGTGGGTCGACCTTCTTGAATGTGACTAGATAGCATCGGGTTCCCATGAATCTAGCGGAGTATATCCTTTCGTTAGGGGCGATATTCTCAAGTTTCCCAACGATCTTCAAGTTCATATCGAGGACGAAGATGTGATTACTGGACGTCGTCTGATCTATCCCTCTTGAAAGATGCCCGGTGGTTGTCGCTATTCGGAAGTAGCCGTTATTCTCGTCCATGGAGAACTGGTTCAGGACGTAGCCGGGAACCCGCCCGCTTGCCTCGCATTTTATGCTGTCTCCTTTTATACGTATGCGGTGAACCTCAGTTACCATGATGCCGTTTTTCTCATCATACCTCGGAATGGCCAGATAGATGTTATTCCTAGATACGTATATCCCCCTGCTGGCTCCGAGGAGGAACGTTTCATGAGAAGGCTTCAAGCTGACATTTTGAACATTGACCGCCAGAATCGTCGTAAATCCGTAATACCTATCTGAACTATTCACATAGTAAACCTTAGAGGCCGGGATCTCAATTATCTGTTTATCATCGACTATGACTGGAAGCTGAACCTCCCCTTTCAGGATGCATACAGGCTCATTCGCCAAGACATAAACATAGTCGCCTATCATTCTAGATGTGAAGTAAGCCCCGTCTACTGAGACCTCCCGGATGAGAATGGGATTACTCCTATCGGCGACATCAAAGATCTTCACTATTGTTACTGCGCTCCAACAGTAAGAAATCCTCTCCGCAGGGCGGATACCGGAATCCCCAAATCCCGATTCGAAGATGATCAGCCTATCTCCTTTAATGAACAACCCTACAACGGTTCTGTTCGTTCTTATCTCCGCGAGCAATGCTGAATTCTCAGGGGGATAAGCCTTAACGATCAAGACTCTCTTATCCGAAGCGATATAGAGGTATTGACCGTCACATTTCACTATGTCAGCCTCGTCGACGCCTTCGACCTGAATGTTAGTCTTGGAATAATCAATAGCCGTCTCTGCGCTTTTCGATAATGCCGTAAAGCCGAGGGAGGAGGCCCGAAGAGTTTCAAAATACAGAGGCCAACTGGAGATGCTTCTATTCAAGAAGGCCTTTAGCTCCTCATAGGATGAGAACTTTAATAGTGCTGGTTGACCAGAAACCGGTTCAACGTTCGGCTTGAACCATACTGACCATATAGGAACGGTGAGAATCACACTCAGATACGCACACATAATGACGATGACGAATATCTTCAAGGATGGATTCTTCCTTTTATTATCCATGAACATTTCCCCCAGCAGAAGCCTCATCTTTCCGCTACCGATCTAAGAAGCCTAGAAGGTGATATTACTATGTTTTAGAACGCTTTGTACTAAAATTTGGACAGTTAAACCCTGCGATGTTTTTTGTGCATCAAAGGATACGTGTCGCTATGTAAATGCCGAATACGGAAATTATAATGAGCAAAAGCGCATGCTTAAATCCGGCTGAGACCCTCCCAGAAACTATTTTACCCGTCACTATTCCAAGAGTGAAGGAATGAAGAATAAGCGGCGTTATCAGCATCTTCGTCAGGTCCTTCACGGCGATCTGGGTTCCGCCGATCAGACTCATATTTGTAAACAGCTGAAGCAGCATCATCGTCGTCATTGTTAAGATCGCCGCGCCCATATATGGAACTATGAATAACGGTGCAAGATGAGCTCTTCGCTCAGTTTCCAGTTCTCTTGTCTGCTCAGCGAACTCAGCCAGGGTCTCAAGGCTTTCCTCGGTTCCCCCGCCGACCTCTATTGTGTCGATTAGTAGGTACAGATTTATCAGACAGGTCCAATTCTTAACGCGGCTCTTAAAGTCTTCAAATATCTTCCTAAGCGGGATTCCCCAACTGAGCTCAGCGCTCATCAACCTTAAGTATTTAGAGAACCTTCCATAGTCCCTATTTGCAAGTGATTGAATACTTCTCTCAGGGCTTAGGCCGGTCTTCCTATTCTCAACGAGATCCCGAAGAAAGCTCGTCACTCCTTCGACTATTCCTTTTTCCGTCCCTGAGAAGTGCCGGTCAGATATGTACATTGGAAGAGAAAGCGCGATGAGACTTACCGTAAGCCCTAAAGCAGGCTCGCAGCCCTCCTTTAAGGTCAATATCTCCCTCAGGAGTATCGGTATCTGAGAGAGGAAAGGGATCACGGGGAAGATATTCACAAAATAGGGAAGCACCATCTGAGAAAGCATGAAGATTCCGAGAGGAATCGATACCAATAGAGCTGTATAGGCTTTCCACTGCGAGATCGGGTAATTAATTTGCATGGCATCCGCAAAGTACAGAAAAGCTATGGAAATACCCGGAAGCAAAATGAATGAGAATAGGAAGAAAGTCTCAGGTGGCAACGCTTGGAACTGTGGAAAACTTAGGGAGATAATGAATATCATATATATTCCCAGCGTTCCGAGAATCGCGATGATCGTGTATCCCTCCATGAGGAGAGACATGCGATCACCCATCGCCTTTATCCTCAAAGCCATCTTCTTAAACATGGATTCTGTCTGGCTGTAGAGGTAATGAAGAACATCTCCTCCGGTTCTTATAGTCGAGGCGTAACCTAACAAAAGTTCAGCGTACTCCTTTAGACCTAAATCTTTAGCCGCCTTGGCCATAGCTGAGACCGGGTCCATCCCTGTAGAGAGGACTATTCTCTCAATCCTTCCTATTTCGTCCCTCAATTTAGGAAGAAGCTCCGTTTCTCTCAGCCTCAGCAGACTCGCATATGGCGTGAGCCCTCCGCTTGTCATGACACTCAGATACATAGATGCGTATGGAATCTCGTTTTTAAGCCCAGAGATCTTGTTTGACGCAATTATCTTCGGCATCAAGACGCCCATTATTAGCGTCATCAACGGCGGGATAATGCAGATGACTAATACGAGCGGAAGCGGCAGTGCGGGAAGAAGAAACCTGAAGAACCATAAAAAGAAGAAAACCAGAGAGAAGACGGAAGTCAAATATGTGAAGAATCCTATCATACTGAGGTAAACTTCGGGGTGAAGCCGTATGTTCGCGGCTTCCATGTCGTCCTCTATTCCCCTAAACATCCTCAGTAAGCCTCTGCCGAAAATGCCGAAATAGGCGTAACAGAAATCTTCCAGCATTCCTCACTTCTCCTCCAAGTGAAATCTGCAATCGTTTTCAGTCTTTTCTTCGTCTCTTCCTTACACGACGATTCCTTGCAGACTTGCCTTTTTTAGCTTGGTTACAATACTTCATGATCTCCTCTGTTACTTCTTCCTGGCTTCTTTTCCCAGATCTGACAAGCTGCCTTAGGAACCTCTTTCTTAGCCTGATTTCAGCTAAAACATCTTTCTTAGTCAAGCCCTTCTTTAAGGCGATCTCCTCCAGAAGGAAGCTCTCATCAAGATTCGTATGAAACTTGTCTTCTGTAGGAGACCACTCAGAGACCAGATTGTATTTTCCATAATCAACTATTTCCCAGACGTTCCTAATTCTCCTCCCAAATGTGAGACCCATCTTTCTCCTCGGCAACTCGACCCTTGATATGTATATGCCGACATTCATCAGAGGGACATAAGCCTCAGCAACATTCATGGGCTCCGAGGTTAAACGCTTAACTGCATGATCCAAGCTATCAGCATGCATGGTGCAGATGCCTCCATGTCCGGTTGCAAGTGCCTGAAAAAGCGCGTAGGCTTCTTCTCCCCTCACTTCTCCGACGATTATGTAATCCGGCCTATAACGGAGACTGAGTTTAACCAGGTCAAATAGGCTTATCGAAGTTTCATCATTGGTTCCGAACTTGAAGCCTTGCCTACTTGTAAGTTGAACCCAGTTCTCATGAAGCGTATTTAGCTCCGCGATCTCTTCAACCGTGACGATCTTGTCGTTCGGCCTTATCAAGCTGATAAGGGCGTTCAGCATGCTTGTCTTACCGGCACCCGTCCCCCCGATAATCATCATGCTCATCTTATTCTCAAGCAAGATCCAGAAATAAGCGGCAAGAGTCTCATCAATCGTTCCCATCTTAACGAGATCTATAATGGAAAACGGGTCCTCCCGGAACTTTCGGATACAGAAGCTACTACCGAAGGTTGATACTTCCCTCCTAAAAGTGGCGGCGAGTCTATGCCTGCCGGGCAGCATCGCGTCAAGCACGGGATGAGCGCTTGAGATGTGCTTTCCTCCCATATGGGCTAGCTTGATGATGAAATTGTCATATTCCGTCTCGTCTTCGAATACGATGTTCGTTGGAAGACTCTCATATTTTCTATGCCAAACATATACCGGCTTGTTAAGTCCATTACATGAGATATCCTCTATGTTCGGATCGTTCATCAAGACATCTAGGCTTCCATAACCGGCTAGATCACGGATAACATAATAGTATATCTTTTCCCAAGATTCCTCTGCAAATTTCCCTAGGCTACGTCGATACTTCTTCGCGAGCCTCCTCGCCTCTGAGAGTATATATGTCTCAGGGTCCACATCCAAGGTTTCAGGCGGAGACAGCTCCTTCGTTATGAGAGATTTAAGTTTCTTATACGCTGCCTCCTCTTTAGGATCAAGTTTAGCCTCCTCGGCCACATATTGCATCTTACCCTTAACTGAGATAATATTGACCTTAGCCAGGGGATTATGCACCCAATAACTCTCTATGATCCTGTAACGGATGGGCCTCTTCTTTTCTTCGGCTTTTCTTTTCCTTCCCTTTTCCTTTTTTGTGGAATTGGTGGATTGTTGTGAAGATCTTTGAATATCGGTAGCTCTAGCTTTTTGGCGTTTCTTGCCGCTGTTATTTGCAGACTTTACCACCTAGACTAACCCCTCTAGTGGAACCCACGGTTTACTTTTGAACAGATCTAGTGATCTCGCTGCTTGCTTATACGAAACTGAAGGGAGAATTGATAAATGGCTTATGAACCTCTCTTATATAGTTTAAACATACATCGAAACTTCTTATCAAGAAAGAGTTTTTATAACGCCGAGACTTCTTTTTAACATGCGGCGAACTGTTTCGAACATATGGTGATGTAAATGGCATACTGTAGCAATTGCGGATTCCCGCTACCAGAAGGCGCGGAATACTGCCCAAACTGCGGAGTACGTGTAAAGAAAGAGCTTACGCCCCAGCAGCCTCTTCCTGTATCACTCGGGAGAATCATTCAGGCAGGCATACTCGGCGCTTTTATTTCAGTTATGATCTCTTCATTGTCACCTCCCGAGATTCAACTGTATTTCATTCCATCCTTCCTCTCATCCGTGCTTGTAATATTCATATTCAGAACAAGAAGACTAGAAGAAGCAGTCACGGTGGCCTTTTCTGTATATCTCTTCGCAGATGCAATTCTAGGAGGCATAATATTCGGATCCATTTACGTCCAGAACATCCCGCTTTCTGAGGTCTATAGAGGATATATGTTAACTTTCCTTGATGTTGCAACGTTGGTATTTAATCCTGTTTCCGCGCTGATCGCAGCTTACTTAGGGAATAAATTGATCATGAGCACAGAGGTGAAGACTAAAGAACAAGAAAGAATCGAGTATGGGATTAAAGAAGAGAAAGAGCCCGGCGGAATAATCTATGAAACTCAAGTAGATCCGCATCCTCATAAGGTTTAAATATCATCTTAATTAGGTCTTGTATGCCCTTTAATGAGGAGCAAGTGATCGAAATGAATGTTCCCAGACAGATATCAACGTACTGTCCAAGATGCAGGACACATACGGAGCATACAGTCTCGCTTTACAAGGAAGGAAAGAGGAGGGCTCTAGCAAGAGGAGAGCGTCATCATAAACGTGAAAGGAAAGGATACGGCGGGCAGAAATATCCTATGCTGAGGAGGAAAGCAAAGACGACAAAGAAGCAAACTTTGAAGCTCAGATGCAGGGAATGCGGATACATATCGCATAGAAAGGGGATAAGACTGCGGAGAATAACGATTGAATAGGTGGGATTAAGATGGGCATGTGGGAGAAAGTTATTCCTGAACCTAAAAGCGTATTCCTCCAGGTTAAGTGTCCAGACTGCGGGAACGAGCAGACGGTATTCAGCCACGCTGCCTCTGTTGTTCACTGCAATATTTGCGGTGCGACTTTAGCTG
>CAZCXS010000045.1:0-6274 GCA_964502685.1 uncultured Candidatus Bathyarchaeia archaeon | reverse complement strand
TAGGCAAGCCAGGTGAAGCCATAAGGCAGCTGCTTGAAGAAAAGGAGGGAAGAGTTGCAAGGATAATAGTCATCGATGCCGCTCAGAAACTTGAAGGTGAGAAGCCTGGAGAAGTTGTTGAGGGCACAGGGGTTGCCATAGGCGGGCCTGGAGTAGACAAATACAAAGTAGAAGAGGTTGCAACGAAATATAAGGTGCCTTTAAACGCGATCTTAATAAAGGAAGGCATAGAGGATGTTGTTTCAGCGATGAGAAAGGAGATAGCTAACAGCGTCGATGAAGTTATAAAGAGGATAAAGAGGATAATCCTTGAGATGACCAAGGAAGGGGACCACGTAATAATCGCGGGTATAGGAAACACTATTGGAATAGCACAGTAGGAGAACCCCGATGAAGAGCAGCTCCAACAAGGTGAGGAGGATATCCTTCTTTCTTATAGCAATCGTAACAGTCCTAGTTATTCTCTCACTCGTCACGATCATCCAAGTAATAAAAATGTATAAGGAAACGGGATATGCGGATTTCTTGGCTCTGACCCTAAGCGCAAGCGCCATTGCTTTTTCAGTCTATATGGCCCTTCAGATGAGAAGGGAGCCCTTCAAGCTCGGATTTGAACAGCCAAAGGTTTCCACGGTGATTCGATGTTCTAAATGCGGCTTCGAAACTACGCGGGAATTTAAGGAGGGCGATTACGTTCTGAAAGAGGAGGAGTCATGCCCGAAATGCAAGGGCCCAACATTCATCTATACGATATTCAGGGAGCCTGAAGAAAAGAAGAAAAAAAGGAGAATATAGATCGTTTCATGCCCGTCTAAGTCAAGACAACAGGCCCGTTCTTATCTATATAAACTGTATGTTCAGATTGAGCTACCCATTCTCCGCTTGCCTCAATGAATACCGGGTAAGCCAATAGGCACTTTGATTTAATCAGATCAACGAAGGCAGATTCATCCATAAATCCATATCTCTTAAGCCATCTCTTCGCAAAGGGCAGAGTCCTAAAATTTTTCTCTATTAGCCTTAGAAGCTTCCTCGATTCTCTCATCTTGAGATTTTTCCTCTTCAGAAGCCTGAATATATGCGACTCTTCTCCTTCAGTCACTCTTCCTTCAGCCTCGAGGGTAGTGACGAATGGTTCAATAGCGTAGACTTCTCCCTCACGAATCCTCCTAAAGGAGATGTGAGAAACATTAGGAAGAGACTTCCCAGCGTGGATCATGTACCTTCCAATTTGATGACCAGTGAGATTAGATATCGGCTTGAAACCTCTACTCTCAATAACGCTTTGAACCCTTGATCCCAGCTCCGAAGTAGAGATTCCCGGTCGAATAGTGCGGATAGCGGTCTCCAGAGCGATCTGAGAGGTTTGAACCATCTCTTCATATTCAGGGTTAAAGCAGACGGTGACGGCCGTGTCAGCGATGTACCCATCGATGTGAACGCCTATATCGATCTTCACAACTGATCTTCTAGGAATCGTTCTCTCATCCCCCGGCGGAGAAGTATAATGCGCGGCTACCTCATTGACGGAGACGTTACACGGAAAGGCCGGTTTACCCCCCATTCTTCTTATAGCCTCTTCAGCCTCCTCGCAGATCCTGATAATCCGCATCCCCTCTTTCACTATGCCCCTCATCCGCTCCCTAACTTTTGACGCTATTCGACCTGCCTCCTCATACTTCTCAAGAGCCTCCTTGCTCAAAGCAGTCAAGCCTGCCACCTTCAATTTTACTTTTTGGGGTTTAATCTCGCTCTTATCGCCGCCAACTAATCAAAAACTTTCATCTCTTTTATCTTTTATTTATCTCAACGCCCTTTAATGCAAGACACCGGAGAATACTAGATTTTCCATCTTAAAATTTAGGATATTTATTCTGAGTTCACATACGTTAAATACTCAGATGATTAGGAAATTTCTACATAAGACCGAATGGATGCATAAAGCCTCATGAAAGACGCGTTAAACAAGCGAGAGGAAGATCGATGCAGCGATTGAAAGATGATGCTAGCCATCCATTCCTGCATAGAAAAAATAAACTTACGAAAGACTTCTGGAAAACCAACGAGATTGTTAAGAGACTAATCGATATATTCCCCAGTCCAGCCGCCATTATTGATACGAACGGACGATTCCTAGAGGTAAACGAGAAGCTCGCGAAAATAGCGGGGACCAGTAGAAGAGAGCTGACAAACCGCAGAGTCACCGACGTAATCAAACTTATGAATGATACATTCTTCTCAGATGGCTCCTTCATTAATCTTCTCAAAGAAGCCGAAGAGGCGCCTTTGAAGATTGACGTTCTCCTGGGTAATGAAAGGATTAATGCAGAAGCCGCCGCATACAAGCTAACGAACGGAAATGATACGAAGATTTTCGTCCTTTTTAATGTTCCACGCGAAAAAGATAAGGCCTTAACGCGTCTGGTTGAGGAGCGAACCCGCGACCTGAGGAAAAGCGAGGAGAAGCTGAGAAGCATCTTTGAGTACTCTCCGGATGCGCTTGCAGTCACAGATCTCAACGGCACAATCATCGATTGCAACCAAGCAATGCTTGAAATGTACCGTTTTCCATCAAAGGAGGAAGTGGTGGGCAGAGACATAATTGAACTTGTCTCCCCGCGAGACCGGGAAAGGGTCAAAGAGGATCTTAAACACGCGTTGAGAGAAGGATCCGTCAGAAACATGGAGTATACATTTCTAAAGGAGGACGGATACGAATTTCCCGTTCAGTTCTCCGCAAGTGTTGTACTAGATGGGGAGGGAAACCCATCTTCATTCGTGATAGAAACTAAAGATATTACTGAACGTAAGATAATGGAAGAACAGCTTAAGCGGCATTCTGAGCATTTAGAGAAGATTGTTGAGGAAAAAACCAGACAGCTAAAAGAGGCTGAAAGGCTTGCGGCAATAGGAGAATTAGCCGCCATGGTTGGTCATGACTTGCGGAACCCGCTTATGGGGATAGCTGCAGCTGTTTATTATCTCAAGCAGAAGCTTGATTCCGCAGCTGATGAGAAGACAAGGGAGATGCTTAGCCTCATCAAAGAATGCATAGAATACTCTAACAAGATCGTGAATGATCTTTTGGATTACTCAGGGGACATGAAGCTGGAGCTAGAAAATGCGAATCCCAGAAAAATCATCGCAGAGGCTCTTTCTCAAATCAGCATTCCAGACAATATAGTTGTGAGAAATACCGTTGAATCTAAGCCTACAATAAAAGTCGACGTGAACAAGATGAAGAGAGTAATCATCAACATCATTAAAAATGCAGTTGACGCCATGCCTAACGGCGGTAAACTCGAGATAAAAAGCAGAAGCACAAAGGGCGAATGGAGAATCTCCTTCAGCGACACAGGCCCAGGCATACCTGAAGAGGTAAAAGAAAAACTTGGGAAGCCGCTTTTTACGACAAAGGCGAAGGGGATGGGGCTGGGATTGGCGATCTGCAAACGCATCGTTGAAGCTCACGGAGGACATATCTCCATAAAGAGCTCCGTCGGGAAGGGAACAACATTAACAGTATCAATTCCCATCGAGTTAAGATTAAAGTGAAGAGTTAACCTTGACTTTGGCTTTTTCAGGGAATTCCAGCTTCTTTTGCTTTATTCTCCAACAGCCCCCAGACTATTCTGTCGACTTGTTGACGCAGAGCATCGTATATGAGCCTAGCTTTCTCCGGATCAGATGATCTTGCATCCCTCAGTTCGAAGTAGAGCCTCTTAACATCCTCATTCTCAAGCACGGCTTTTAAGTCGTCATCAGAGAGACTCTTGTAAGATAGATAGGGATTTAGAACCTCCACGATCATAGAAGCGCTGAGTCCTCCAGGCGGCGTTACAAAATAACTCCTGAAGAGCTCAACGAATACTCTTGCAAGCTTCTTTTCTTCGATATCAGCTTTTAGAAAGAGAGATGAAATCAGGAACCAAGTATCCATGAGCAGGATGGAAGGCGCGGCATGTGGAGATTTAAGAAGCATGTTAAGCGCCCTATCAGCTTCAATCAAGGAGACATCATATGTTAAGAACCAGCATGACGGCCCAAACGAATCTGATGGAGACTTTTCTCTTAGTCTTCTCACCAGAAGCAGATGGTAGGCGTCGTGTTCAGAGACGGATTTTGATTTGATGAACCTCGCGTCGAGCCTTCTCCTTCCGCTTCGATAAACCTCATCAGATAAGTCTTCTAGGACTCTTAATCCCTCAGCGTCGCTTGTATATTCCTCCTTTTCTTCATATGGCTGAATCCCCCAGACGTTGACGAGGCTCTCAATTCGCTTCATTTGGGAATAATATTCATGCCATCTAAGCGAGGGATCATCTTCTCTCTTCTTAAAGTATGAACGGATGAATATATCTTCCACCTTCCCAAGGAGGCTTGGCCGTGTACTATTAAGAAACCTGAATCTCTGGTTAGCTTTTTCTAAAACTTCAAGCCATTCCCGCTTAGTTCTCTCCGTAAAAACAAAGTTGACTCCCAGCCTGCTTGTGATGGAAATAACATCATTCGTCACCTCGTGTTGAGGGTGATCCCTAAGAACCAAGGCGAGCAAGACGTTCGTATCCAGAATAACAGTCTTACCTGAGAAATCACCCTTCCTCCACATTGACCCAGACGGGTCAATAGAAAGCATCTCAAGACACACGAGGTTTAACACAGCCCTATAAAAGATATGGATGATCTCTTTTCGAACAGATTCAAATGTTCCAACGATTGATCTTCGGATAACCTCTCTGGTGTTTATGTCTCTAACATTGCTTAAAATAGTGTCAAGAATCTCCAGCGGGGAGGCTGGTTCATAAACATCTTCTTTACAGGCCAGCATATCTGTTATGAATCTGCTCTCAGCGTAGAGGAAATTTGAGACAAAATCATGGAATATTCTGATAGCTGTTTTGGAACTCTTGATATAAGAGGGGCCTTCTCTCTCTATCCGTGTATAGATTTCAGATTCAACGTTCTCAAGGGATTTTTTCCTTTCTTTGATTATCTCTGCCATTCTTTTGAATTCTTCCTCTTTGAGGAAATACTTTTCATCCTCTTTGCGGAGTTCTCCATTTTTGCATAGAGACTCAACGGTTGCCTCGATTATGTGTCTCGGAAGGGCTTTCAGAGTAGATTGCTTACGGATCTCTTCTAATATGCTGCTTACATTCATTCCAGGATTGCCAGCATTGAAGATTATTGATTTTACGATTCCCTCTTGACAATCCTTTATGAGGCTGCAGCTCCTCCTCGGAATTATAAGATGGAAAATCTCAGAGAGAGAAAAATCATCGTTTCCCAGATTCATAGTGACACTCGCAAATTTGTTTCTACTTGAAAATATAAAAATAACCATTTCATTCCCCCAAAATAGCTCATCAAAGATGAAGAGGATGAATAGATATTCCGGTTTGGGAGTAAGTTAAACAGAAAGCTACCATATATAGAATTCTACTCGTCTTCTATATCTTATCTTGATTCTTAGAGACCTAAAAGAGACTAGTAGTTTTACTTCAACCAGGAGGAACGATCAATAGAGTTTAATGTAATATTAATCCGCCGTACTGATTTTTACTTCGGTACACCAGTTTCTCATGAAAGGATGAATTTTCCCTACTTGTTCCAAAAAAGAACCACAAGTTCATAATCGATTTATTAGTTAAATTTCATCTTTCTTATTGTCGTATCCGCGCTAGTTAGTATTCAACATAAATTTGAGAAGATTAAAATGTCAAAAGCCGCCAGGATATTGATAATAGACGATGACAAGAGTATACGAAGGTCTCTTACAAGCATTCTAGAAGAGAAGGGGTATGCTGTTGACACAGCAAGAAACGCGGATGAGGCTCTCAGAAAGAGCAAAGATGCCTATTATAATCTAGCTCTCATTGATATACGACTTCCAGATCTAGAAGGAACCGATCTTTTGAATAAGCTCCAAGAAACCTCGCCTGAGATGATCAAGATAATCCTCACGGGTTATCCGTCTCTTCAGAACGCTATAAAAGCGGTTAATAGAGGGGCGGATGGGTACCTCATCAAACCGGCCGACATCGATGAGCTTCACCAAATGATTGAAGAACACTTGAAACGCCAAGAAGAGGAAAAGAAGTACAGCGAAGAGAAGGTTGCCGAATTCATCAAGTTGAGAGCGAAAGAGCTCAGACATGCTTCTCGAAAACATCAGTCCCCCAAAAAATGAGATGAGCTGATTTGAAGGCTGCGTCTGAAATACGAGGAAGCTACGACGGTTTAATTCTGAAGACAATAGAAGAGGTGTTGATAA
>CAZCXS010000044.1:0-6288 GCA_964502685.1 uncultured Candidatus Bathyarchaeia archaeon | reverse complement strand
TGTATGAAGGGGTGAATTAATCTTGAACAAAGTTCTTAATATAGCACACAGAGGAGCCTCCGCCCTCGAACCTGAAAACACCCTTAGAGCTTTCAAAAGAGCTTTAGAACTCAACGCTGATATGGTTGAGGTTGATGTTCGTCTAAGCAAGAATGGGCATGTCGTAGTGATTCATGATCCAACCGTGGATAGAACAACCAATGGAAAAGGGTATGTAAGAGAGATGACACTTGAAGAATTGAAGAGGTTAGATGCTGGCAAAGGAGAGCGCATACCAACCCTGCAGGAAGTAATCGATGTGATTAAGGGAAAAATTAAGCTGCTGATCGATGTGAAAGATCCGCCTCCCATAGAGAAAAAGCTAGTCAAGATCATAGAGGATAATGGGATGGAAGAAGACACGGTCATTATCATCTACTCGTTCCCCAATCATACCGAGGTAAAAAGAGTCAAAGAAATGAACCGAAAGATAAAAACCGCCGCTTTGTTTAACACTCTCCCCATCAATCTCCAATTAGCTCTCAACCTTCACGCGGATATACTGCATATAGGAAATTATAGATATGCAACGAGAGATCTCACGGAAGAAGCTCACAAGCATGGTCTCTCTGTGATCGTTGGAACAACCGATGACCCCGAAGAGTTAAGAAAGCTAATTAAGATGGGTGTTGATGGGATCACCACCAATAATCCGGCGATCCTTGACGAGGTAAAAAGATCCATGCCTTGAGATGTTCGTGCTCCTAAGATCAAGTATGAGATAAAAAATCCGGATCGTTTAATAAAGAGGAAGAGAAGATGATGTTTCGTAGTTCATTTTCCCGTTTATTCGGACGAAGAGAGAAAGAGGTTCTCCGTCTTCTCACCGAGCATTTAGATTCGGTCTTAAAGGTCGTGAACGAGCTCAAAGTTTTCATCTCATCTCTCATGAACGAGGATATCACGTTAAGTTCTCCCAGTATTTTTGAGACAAAGATCGAGATGATCTCAATATACGAGTCTCTTGCAGATGACATTCATCTTAAATCTTTAGTCGCCATCTGCGAGGGAGCCTTCTTTTCCGGTCTACGCGAGGACTTCATAAAGCTCTTTAACAGCATAGATGACATAGCCGATTTCGCCAAGGATTCCTCCCAGATTTTAGCTCGAAGTAAACTTGACAAAGCCTTAAAGAAATATTGCAAAGACCCTGAGGTATCATTCCCCCTATTTTTGGACAAGCTCGAAAGATCCGTTGAAGTTCTGAAAGAGGCCGCTGATGATCTAGGGAGAGATGTCGCAAATGTCATCAAGAAATCCATCAATGTAAAGGAGCTAGAGGAAGAGATCGATGACATAAAATGGAAATTGCTCAGAAAGATATTCTCCTATAAATCAGAGATAGATGCACTGACGCTCTTAGAGTTAAAAGATTTCGTTCTCACCTTGGATGAGATAGCTGACGCCGCTGCCCGCTCCTCAGAAATACTCATCATGATCGTAACGAAGGCTAGAGCCTAAATGATACTGGAAATCTCATTTTTACTCTTACTAGGATTCCTAGTTTGTATAACCTTAGGAGCCAATAACGCCTCAGCCTGTTTCGGCACCAACATCGGTGCTGGCTTTGTTAGATACGCAGTGGCAGCCGGCTCAGCGGCTATAGGGGTCCTCCTAGGGGTCATCCTAGAAGGAGTAAAGCTCTCAGGAGCTATATATCAAGGGGTTCTGGGTGAAATGAGTGTGGAAACCACATCGATTATCATGATAACGGCCTTAATCATTATAACTGTCGCAACTTTTTTACATCTACCCCTTTCATTATCGGAGAGCCTCATAGGATCCGCTATTGGAATCGGAATGGGAAGCGGGACGAGCATAAACTGGAATTTCACCTTAACCATACTCGTTTTTTGGATTGTTAACCCATTTTTCGCTGCCTTCCTCTCGATAGTTATCTATCAAATAGCATCTCGCATCACTTTCCACGTTAAAAACATATTGATGCTCAACTATCTCTATGGGAAAATGACCTTAGCTCTCTCTTTTTATGTAGCATACGTGTTAGGCGCAAACACTCTTGGCCTAATAAGCGGTGTTTACGCCCCCTTCATAATGAAAGGGTGGATTCTCTCATTAATATTTGGGGTGGGAACAGCATTGGGCATCTACTTTCTAAGCCGCGGGATAACGGAATCGATCGGTAAGGAAATCATCGGCTTAAGCCCCACAACTGCCCTTGCAGCACAGCTTAGCGGAGCATTAACCGTTCACCTCTTTACCCAATTCGGACTTCCAGTATCCATCACCAAAGCGTTATTGGGAAGCATCTTCGGGATAGGTTTAGCTAAAAAAACAACTTTGATAAACAAGCGCAAATTAAGAAAAATCATAACTGGATGGGCATTAGCGCCAACTATCGGGGCCGTAATTTCCTGCTTTATTACTTTTTTTATATAGGTAAACAAGGAACTTTAAATACCTTAAAATTTATATATAACTAGGTAGAAATACCAAAATCAGAAGATAGTGTGGTTTGTGTTATGTCAACATTAGAAAAAGCCTTAATAGTGATTTCGTTAATTCTAGCGATCGGATGGGGCAGCACAGTATACTACTATACCGTCGTATACCGCCCTAAGCCTACTGTTATAACATTAACCCTGGAGACTAAGGCTGGTCTCTGGGCTGACTTCATACGGAGAATGGAGGTCATCCCGAAGTATGAAGATAGAATGTGGAATGAGCGGGGAATCCTAGTAAGGGTAAGGCTGATAACTGCGCCTCACAGAGGTTACGCTGACAAGGTCATAGCGGACTTTGCTGCTGGCGTTGCCGGCGATGTTGTATGGATGAAGAGCGATCCTCTTCCCGACATGGTTGAATCAGAATGGCTTCTTGATCTAACTCCCTACGTCCAAAAGTGGGACGGATGGAAACAGTTTTACCCATCAATGCAAGAGTTAAGCTCGTATAAAGGGAAGGTCTATGCAGTATGGGTGGAGACGGCGCCTCAGGTTGTGTATTACAGAAAAGATCTCTTCGAGGCCGCAGGTCTACCTGTTCCATGGCAACCGAAAAACTGGGATGACATAATCGAGGCTGCTCGAACAATCAAGGAAAAGCTCCCCGAAGTGGATGTCCCTCTGTATGCTATTAACCCAGTTCTAGCCGCAATCGGGGCCGGCGAAAAGATGTACGACCCGAAGGACGGAAAATTCATAGTTAAAAGCGAAGGGCTGCTTGATGCATTTAAGTTCTTCTACGACGCAAGCATAAAGTACGGCGTTACTCCACCCGCAGTTAAACTCGAGAAGTGGGACACCAGAAGACTATTCCAAGACGGTGAGCTAGCAATCCTAGTGGACGGAACTTGGTGTTGGTCAGAGAAATGGGGTCCAGGAATGCCCTATGAGATTAAAAACAAGGAAGAAGTAGTCGGATATGCTCATTTCCCCGGCTCTGGAAAGACAGGCGCTCCGCAATATGCAACTTACACCGGTGGCTATGGTTACATGATTAATGCAAAGACAAAATATCCCGATCTGGCCTGGGAGCTCTTGAAGGATCTCGTAGCGCCTGAGATCGCCGCTGAATGGAATTATCCGACATCACATTTGGCCTGTCGAAAAGACGCGGTCATCGGGAAATACGCTGAGGATAAATTCTTAGATTGGGCTACGACTACTCTAGAATACAGCTCTCTGCTACCTAGAGTTGAGGGATTCTCAACATGGAAGAAGTTGTTTGATGATGTCGTAAAGGACTACTTGCTTGCGCAAGGGACAACTCCTGAGGAGTGCATGAATATATTCGCTGAGAAGGCTAAGGAAGAGCTTGGAGCCGATAGGATTAAAGCTCTCCCACCGTACTCTCTATAATTTCCCCCTTCCATTTTTTGGGGATGTTAAAAATGATAGGTAAGATTCGTAGAGGAATAAATTCCCTGATTAAGATTAGACGTGAAAATGTTTTTTTAGCTTCTTTCCTTCTACCCGCACTTGTACTTCTATTCATATTTCAGCTGATCCCAACCGTTTGGGCCATACAATTCAGCTTAACCGACATGGCATTGATTGGTAAGAAATTTCTACATCCGAGCTATGTAGGCTTAATGAATTTCCAACGTTTAGCAGAAGACAGGATCTTTTGGAAATCTGTTAGCGTCACATTTGAGTATTGCTTTATCTCTCTTATATGGAGATTCGCCTTAGGGCTGATCTTTTCTCTTTATCTCACCTCCAAACTCTTCAAAGGGAAACCAATAATGGCTGCTGTTTTCCTATTTCCCTGGGTGACCCCGGGCGTTCTCAAACCATTCATGTGGATTAGCGTTTTGGACACAAGATATGGAATTGCAAATAGGCTTCTACAACTATTCGGCCTTCCCGCTCAAAGCTGGGTTTATGAGCGGGCGATGTTCAGTGCTATAGCGATAAACTCATGGGCCGGATATGCCTTCCCGATGATAGTTTTGGCCTCTGCACTGACGAGTATACCCAAAGAGTATTATGAGATAGCTGAGGTTCACGGAGCGTCTAGATGGTATCGTTTCACACGTATAACGATCCCCCTTATAAAGTTCCCACTTGT
Source organism: uncultured Candidatus Bathyarchaeia archaeon (assembly GCA_964502685.1). GTDB lineage: Archaea > Thermoproteota > Bathyarchaeia > Bathyarchaeales > DTEX01 > B63. The sequence goes on along the minus strand of CAZCXS010000044.1, from coordinate 1,716 downwards.
GCTTTGCGCAATAATGATATTTAAAGAAGACATAGATGACTTCACATACGTTTATATGTTGACCGATGGGGGACCTAACTACCGAACGGAGCTCCTATCCTTATATGCATACCACAAGGCTTTCGTATACTATAAGCTGGGATATGGTAGTGCGGTTGGCCTCGTCATAGCGGCGATAGCCTTTATCCTCGGTCTAGCGCAGCTCAAAGCCGCCAAGTTTTAAGGTGATGAAGTTGCCGAGCAAAGATAGAGGATCAAATAAATCCCTTGCAGAGCCAAGCATTAAGATCATCGGCTATGTTGTGCTTGCAGCCATGTCCTTATACATACTTACACCGTTCATATGGATGTTCATAACGGCGTTCGACCCTAGAGGTTCGCCATACCTAAAAGTTCCTGAAAATCCAACTTTTGACAATTTCATAGCAATATTCACCGGCGTAGCAAAGAGAGGTGCTGCTGCACATTCAGTCTATATGGCTACATGGATAAAGAACAGCTTAGTTGTCGCCGCTACCACGATGCTCATCGTCATCGTCACAAGCGCCATGGCCGGATACACTCTCTCAAGAGTAGACTTTCCCGGAAAAAACATCTTTATGCTCGGTCTATTGCTAATCGGATTCATGCCGTCCTTAACAAAACTTCTCCCTCTTTATAAGCTCTGTATCATGTTCGGCTTTGTGAATAATTTATTTGGAGTAGGGTTAGTGGTCGCCTCTGGCACTCTTCCAACCCAAATATGGGTGATGAAGGGCTTCTTCGACGGAATACCGAGAGAACTGGAGGAGCAAGCGTGGGTGTGTGGCTGCAATAGGTTCACTGCCCTTCTTAGGGTGGTGCTTCCGGCAGCTGGACCGGGCGTAATGGTGGTAGCTCTGATGAGTTTTCTATCAGGATGGGGGAACTTCACGGTGCCCCTTATATTAGTACGTTCCGAGGATCTGTATCCAATATCTCTTGGCATAGCCACGATCTTCACACATCATCCGGGGGAAGTCGGATTAGTCGTAGATTATGGAGTAGTAGCCGCTCTTGCTATAGTATATATGATACCTAGCCTGGTGATTTATTACGTCACACGTAGGCATCTGATGAGTATACGTCTAGCGAAGATGGAGGTAAGATAGGTGGTTGAGGTATACCTCGAGAACTTAACCAAATACTTTGGATCCGTCAAGGCTGTTGAGGATCTCACCCTTAAGATCTACGACGAGGAGCTGATAGTTCTATTGGGCCCTTCAGGGTGTGGAAAAACGACAACATTGAGGCTGATAGCCGGGTTGGAGCAGCCGACAAAAGGTCGCATATACTTTGGGGAGAAACTCATGAACGATGTTCCACCTAGATTCAGAAACGTCTCGATGGTTTTTCAAAGTTACGCGTTATTCCCCCATATGAAGGTCTTCGATAATATAGCGTTTCCTCTGAAAGTAGCTCGGTGGCCTAAAAAAGACATAGAAGACAGAGTTAAAGAAGTAGCATCGATGTTAAGAATCGAAGATCTTCTACAGAGGAAACCCCATGAGCTTTCAGGAGGACAACAACAGAGAGTTGCTCTTGGAAGAGCCCTCGTTAGAAAGCCTGATATTCTCCTTTTAGATGAGCCTCTGGCTAACTTGGATGCAAAACTCAGGGAGGCCATGAGGGGAGAATTGAAGAGACTTCAGAAAGAATTCAAATGTACCACTGTATACGTTACGCATGACCAGATTG
>CAZCXS010000043.1:0-6348 GCA_964502685.1 uncultured Candidatus Bathyarchaeia archaeon | reverse complement strand
ACATCTTGTTTTGGGATGCCTTGTCAAGGTTTATTACAACGTTGACCCCCACAGTACGATTCCAGTCTTTAATCACAACCGGATGAATCTTGTTCTGCTTGGTCACGGTGAAGTCTATCTTAGGGTTTCTCGAAGGCGTTTCTTCGAATTTCGGCTTCTCAACCGAGTATCCTCTCCGTGTGAAGTATTCGATGGCTAGCTCTGCAAGCGGAGGACGCAACATCCTTCTCCCCGCGAAGAGATATGCAAGATGCAGCAAAAAAGTCTTTTCATCCGAGATCGGATACTTGCTCTTTTCTACGTGAATCTGTCTGCAATACACGTTTTATTCCTAACCATTGAACTATTAGGAGACCAGCGAACACCTGAAACCAAAAAGTCACGGCGCGTATCAGCGAGGTTGCAAGTCCATTCACTGCGGGAGATGTGCTGAGCAGAATATTATAAAGGTACGTCATAACCAGCTCTACGAGTCCCACGGGAAAACCCACAGGGATTGTCTGAACAGCCAATGTTATTGAAAAGACCACCATCATTTGGGGGATGCATTGAAAGATCCACGGAACGCCTAAGGCATAGAAGACGAGTAAATAGATAGCTAATTGAGAGAACCATGAAAAATAGCTATACGTAAACGGCTTGACTAGGATTCGGGGATTCTTGCCGAAGAATTTCACAGCTGAGCGAAACACTGACAAGTCCTTCATGGCTCTTTCTTCCAAATCGGCGAGCTTTCTCTTGTCTCTTACGAAGAAGGAGACGATTCTTATTATTAGGTCGACTATTCTCCCAGCGGCCTTTTCGCTTAATGAAAGATAAAGGAGCAATATGATAGTGGCCGCTGTACCCACCGTCACTATGGATAAGAATAAGATTACATCCAGCCGAATGTTATAAACAATCATCAGATAGAGCGAGCTTGCTATTAAGGCGATTAATGTTGTAGAAATCGAGATTATCCGATGATAGACCAGGGAAGCAACTGCCTTTCCAAGATCATTCTTAACATCCTGTCTTATCAGGTAAAGCCGGGTGACCTCGCCGCTAATAGTTTCGAGGGGAACCACAAGATCTACGAAGTTCCCCACCCAGCTGTACAGAAAAGCCTTTCTTAAGCTTAAGTCTAATGATAAGTCTCTCAGCAGCTCATGCCATGTCATGGAGTAAAAGATCAAGCTTATCAGAATCGCTGCGATTGTTAAAGAGTAATAAAAAGAGTATTCGATTGGATTCACCTTTCTCAGAATCTCAAGCATGCTGTCAAATCCGACGAAGAAGTATAGATAAAGCATAAAGAATAAGAAACCTGCAACCGCGAGGACCATAGACGCTCTGAATGACAGCCGAGGATTCATTTCCTTTGAACCTACTTCAACAATGATTAGAACATTATTGATTTATGTTTTAACATGACGACGAAACGCCTAAACCTATGCTTTAGTGAAACTGCTTAATGATAAAGATTTGCTTGCCGGATGAAAAGCATGAAATATTAAGCGACCATATCCGTTATCAGAGGACTATTTCAAGGTGCAAAGGACTTGATGACGCCGAGGGAAAGAATAAAGAGAGTCATCAACTTTAAGAAGCCCGACATGCTTCCCTGGTGCGAAAAATTTTACGATGAAACAATCGTTAAGTGGCTCGGGGAAGGCTTACCCGCTAATGAGGTAACTGTCATCGACTGGGAGGTGAGGGCGGGAGGCGTATCCCTGCTTAATTGGCCGATACTTAGAGGGTTTAATCCCTACTCCTATTTCGGATGCAGCAACTACACAGGCTTAACGGTTCCTCTCGATCTGGGTCCAATACCTAGATTCAAGCAGAGAACACTGAAAGAAACAGATAGATACATAGATATACTGATCCTATATTTCTGAATACTTTTTGTTGTTTACATTTTATTGAAATTGCATCGACGAAAAATGTCCAGGTTTTTAAATAAGTCGGGAAATAAATCGTAATTAAATGTAGAAACACCGATTACAGGCTGACCACCTGGAAATGACGGGCCATCAAAGCGCGTCTCTAAATCAACAGGATACAATGGTTGAAGGGTACCCGGAGAACATAAACCGATACGGTAATATATCGAGTAAAATTAAACTGTCTGAGAATATTGAAAAATGACGGAAATGGAGAATTCATTTGAGCAACAAGAATGATGGTAGGAAGTCTAAAAACACGGAGAAAATAGCACGATTCATCCTAGTTTTCTTCATAAGCATCGTTGTTCTCCTAGGCGTTATCGAGAAAAAATCCTCCCTCTTTGAATTCGCTCAAACCCTACTGTCCGTGAATGTATTTCTTTTCCTTCTAAGCAATGTGCCGTATTTCATTCAAGCCCTAATTATGGGTCTCCGACTTAAGATGTCCTTCGAGAGGGTGGGGACGAAGATCACATTCAAGAACGCCTTTTTAAGCCATCTCGCCGGCATGTTCTTCAGCGACTTCAGCATGGGAAGAACAGGATACTTAGCTGCCGCCCTACCTATCGAATCAAGCATCAATCTAAGCCTAGGAGTAGTCTCGACAACTGTTGCTGTTGATGCGATATTTAAAGGCGTAATGGGCGGAGTTTGCATAATGATCTTTTCGATTCTCTTCTTCCGATACGAGTACGCTTTGACCGCGATAGCTGTCTCCACATTTATGGCCGGAGGAGGGATACTATTCCTACTCTATGTTTGGAAGGGTTTCGACCTGTTCGAAAAGATCTCCATTAAAATACCCATATTCGGCCAGAAACTAACAGTCTTCCTGGTAGAATGGCGGAAATCGATAAAGGATCTTGAAAGCTTCATCCCGGTTCTCTTCGTCTTCCCATTTGTGGGGCTCGTTTTACGCGGCTTTGAGTGGTCAATCCTCGCATCTGCATGCGGCTTCCAATTAAGTGTTCCCTTAGTGATGCTTTTGCATCCGATGCTCACCATATTGAGGCTTATTCCATTCACCCTAAGCGGATTGGGAGTAGTCGAGTTTGCATTGGTCACTCTGCTGCCTCAATACCCGGAATCCAACCTGATCGCCTTCGGCATTCTTGACATGATAAACAATGCGTTTGTCGATGCTCTGGGACTGCCAATCTTGAAGAAAACAAAAATTAGAAAAATCTCAACGGAGTAAGATCACATCCTCAGCTGCGAGAAGACAGATCAGACAAGTCTTCATTAAGCCTACGATGCTTTAGACACGGCTCAGCGTTTCTCTAAAAATTTTTTAGCGATTGGATAAAGAAACGGGATGGAGATTCCAACCAGCGAAATAGCTGTTGGGTATCGGTTAATTGGGTCCCATTCATATCTCAGCTTGATCTTTCGGGTTTGATTTTTCACCTTTATTAGGATTCTCGACCATTGGTTCTTATATATCCTTAGGGGCTTACCGTTCTCATCGTATGCCTTCCACGGTGGAAAATAGGTCTCCTTCACAAGGATGAAACGCGAGCTACCAGCCGACTCTAAAGTTAAATCTATACTTTCAGGACTGTTTCTGCTCCACTGCACATTTACTTTATCATTTTCTCCGGAAAGGATCATCTTGAATAAGGATACCAAAAGCTTCTTCTCTTCCTGGTTGCCGGTGGATATAGTGTGATAAGGAAAGTTGAATCCACACCAGATTACAAACCCTCGGCCGTAACTTCTTTTCACGATCACAGGCTTTCCAGAATCTTCCAAGAGAACCTTTGATCCCGGCCTCAAGTAGTTCTCCTCGGTATATGATAGCGTTCCCTTAGATGCGAAGAGGCTTACATTAATATGTGGTATGCTGATTGATCCGTTGAAAATGGATCCCAACGTGCCGAAGAATATCCTCTCAGCGGGGAAAGGCTCAGGAAGAAAGGAGGCTTCCTTAATGTTACTGGGATCAGTAAATATTAGCATCCTACCGCCTTCTTCAACATAACGTCTAAGAACAGGCCATCCGCCATAATGCTCTCCACCCTCCACCTCGAAATCATACAGGACCAAAAGACGATAGTCTTTCAGCATTTCGGATGAGGTTTTCCTCACTTTTTGCGTCTCCGCCCAGACAAGATGCAGGTCATCCGCGTGCGGGGAGATGAAGAGACTATCTCTTAACACGTGAAAGCTGATCAGGCTGGTTATCACCAAAAATGGTTCGACATGTTCAGCGTAGCTATTCGAGTCGGTGAATCTTAGGAATAAGTACTTCTCATCCTCATAAGTTTTGTTAAGCCATCTGTTCTTAACGATGGAATCAACATATACTTTCGGGACGTTCTTTTTACCTATTACTAATAAGCTGACCCCCGCATTTCGCAAAAGATTATAGAATGACCCAGGATTATTCTTAGCGTTAGCTAGGTTATGTAATCCATACTCTAAGGGATATGTCTCTCCAACGGCGGCTATCGGATGCCACCCTCCTACAATCATTACTTCGTTTCTACCGTTTGCGGAGTGATTCTTTTCAGTAACCATTGGTACTAAAGGGCTATTGTAATCCCAAACCAACACTCTTCCTTCTCCTTTATACTTAGGAATAAGTCTCCATTCCTGTGGAAGACGAAAAGCAGAAGTGAACAAAAACAGGCGAGAATCACTCATCACAGCTCCAAACACTGTTATCATCAGTAATACTGACACCAGCAGTCTTACCCGCGGTCTCATGCCCTTCAGTACTTTATCTGGAAGGTAAGGATAGCTCAAACCCCACAGAAGAGACAATGGAACCGTCATTATAACATAGGCCCGATCGAACATTCTGAATATCATTAAGAAAGAAAGTTTAGACAGTGTCGGCGATCTCCCAACGAAATAAGATAGCCACCAACCGGCAAAGATAAGAATAGAAGCAAGTAATGCGGCGATGATGAGTTTTCTCTCGTGTTTAGATCTATTGGTTTCGCCGCTCATCACGTGAAGCAACGCGAAGGGAATGCTTATAACTAAGGATATTCCGACGTATTGAGCCCATGTTGCTCTTTCGATTATAGATAAAGGGTGTGAAGCGAAGCATCCAGCCCATTCAGGATGAGCATAGTTATAGAAGATAAAGAAGGGAAAAAGCCACCAGATGCAAATCACAAGAGACAGTGCTGATGTAAGAATGAAGAACACGATTCTTCTTATAAATATGGTCTTCTTGAGATCCGCTAGAATCAGCCCGCCCAATATTAACCCCATAAAGATGAAACCAGATATGTGAGCTAGAATAACTCCGCTTTCCAGCAACACTGTTAGGGGAAACCAGATTTTAGAAGAGCCCTCTCTGCATAAATGTAGAAAAGAAATGATGGCTAAAGGAATCAGCCCTATGGATACGGTGAAGGGGTACCGGCCGGTTAAAATCAGATTGTTTAGAATCGCAGGGGCGAATAATATGATGAAACCGCTGATGAACCCCTGTACCGGTTTACCGCCTATCTCCCTAGTTAAGAAGTAGCATCCGTATGAAAGAAGTATATAGCCTGCGAAATCAACGAGTTTGTAAGCATTAAGAGGCTCGATATTCAACACTATGTGTAGAAGCAGCGCCAGATAGTAAGATAGTGGCCCGTGGAAGATAAGGATGGGGTAGCCTGAGTACCAGAAGTTACACCAACGGGGAATAATTCTATAGACGTCCCAGCAGTAACTAAGGAACCACACCTTGAAATAATGGGCGGAATCATCTACCCCAGAGGGGATGCATCCTTCTGGAAAGGCATATGTCCAGACATAATATCCGACAGAGGTTAAAACGGCCAAGAACGCGAGGTCGATCAGCAAATATCTGTTATCTCTGATATTGATCGATGGCAATTTAAACCAGAATAAGAAAGCCGCGTCAAATCTTTTAACTTTTGCGTCTTCGTAAAAATGTTATGGGAGATGAGGGGCTGGTTTTCTGATATTTCGCTATCAGACAATTATGATTAAAAACCGATAAGGGTAAACGCGTCTTTTATGTTACCGTAATAATATAATGACGCGCTAATTCTTATAAACAGGTCGCAATAATAACGAAGATCGATGAATTTCATTTTTCTTCTAAGGTGAGGGTGAGCGGGATCGGAAGGATGTCATACATGCGCATGCTTAGCGTTATAGTTCCAACGTACAATGAGAGGGAGAATATAGTTGAGCTGATAGAAAGAATCGAGGCGGCGTTGAGAGAGATAGACTTCGAAGTGATAGTCGTGGACGATGGAAGCCCCGATGGAACAGCGGATGCAGCGGAGGATCTCAACAAGATTTATGGAAATGTGAAGGTTCATCGGAGGCCTGGTAAGATGGGCTTAGCAACTGCTATCATGGATGGGATAAGCCTAGCTAAATCCGACATTGTAGCGGTGATCGACGCGGATCTTCAGCATCCACCTGAATTTCTGCCGGAGAT
>CAZCXS010000042.1:0-6358 GCA_964502685.1 uncultured Candidatus Bathyarchaeia archaeon | reverse complement strand
CAATAACTGTTATGCCTCTTTCTTCCACTTGTCGTCTCAGAGCGCCCATAATCTGTTTACCCGTATCAGCTCCTGTCCCGCAGGCTCTAGGGTAAGTAGCCCCATCAGACATGACCTGCCGAAATCTTCCGTCAGGCTCCCTGAGAAAGTTTACGCCCCACTCGACAAGTTCTTTGAATCTTTCAGGTGATTCGTACGCGATTATCTTAGCTAAGTTATGGTCACAAACATAGCCACCGACGCTTACGATGTCTCGAAAATGAGCCTCACAACTATCTCGTGGATCAGCTAATCCGAGAGCAACACCGTACGCCATCCATTCAGAAGCTGAATTAGGAGTACAACCCGAGAGCCCATATTTCCCTTTACAGACAATGGTTACGTCTACACCTGAATTCTCAGCTTCGATTGCGGCTCTAGACCCCGCGCCGCCTCCGCCGATAACTAAAACATCAGTTTTATGGAGCTTCATGTAAACTCTGTTTCAAGTTTCCCATTAAAAAAGGTTTTCTAGCATAGCGATCGGTGAAAATTCACCGTTCTTTTCCCAGGAATTCGCGAGCCTTTCATGGCTGCTAGATGAATTTAGAGGGAGCCTTTAGGAACTCGTAGATTTCCTCTATTTCTTTTATTTTTCTCTTTAGGTTAGCGAGTCTTCCCTGTAGCGGCCCGCATGTCTTTACGTATTCTTCCTCGCTGATCTCCCCTAGATTGTATGCCGTCGTGATTCTTTGGACTTCAATCTCTACTTTTTTGATTTCTTGAAGAAGCTGACGGGAATGCGATTCCAGCCCGATCACCATTGATCTTAATCTCTTAGAAAAGTCATTAATCCTATCGATGTATTTCTGCCTGAACTCATCATAGACTTCTTCTGAGATCTTATCCTTTTGTGTCTCCAGCGTCCTCAGCTTCTTGTCACAATCTTTTATCTGGGCGATGATTTCCCTTATTTCATCCAGGATTTCTTCGGGGGTTTTGCGTTTCTTCGGGGCTTCTCGAACAATCTTCATCTTAATCTGCAAATCTTTCCACGCTGAGAAACCGATCATATGCTCCTCTAGGTCGCGGAGTATGTCCCTGATTTCCCCGTAGACCCTGTATTTTGACGGGAAGTGCACGACGGGTACCAGTATTTCCTTCTCTCTTATGCCTCTTATTTCGCATGGTATGAATACTGATCCCTTTGATCCTAAAGCTACGAAGGATACGATGAAGGAGCCGTCTCCAAAGATCTCTCCTTTAATCGTGCGGGTGTCGACGCGTGATGCCTTGATCTTTCCAAGGGTCTCCCTTATGTATGTATACAGAATTTCACTGTTCTGAACTGTTTCCCTTATGGGGAGGGTGAAGGTTGTGGTGTCTCCTTCGGTTACCAGCTCACCTAGGAATCTTCGTTTTTTCACTCTGCCCATGAGGCTTAAACCTTGAGTCCTTACAGCGGGGATGTAGCTCCCGAGGAAAGTCATAATTATACCGGTGAAAAGCGCGATCAGAATTGTGGAAATAGACCAATTTGCCGAGGAGAAGGATAGATTAGACAGCGCTTGCCAGGGACTCGAGATCATCACGAAGATGTAGCTCCCGAGGAAGCCAAATAATGTTCCGATCAGCCCGAGTAGAAATGCTTCGATTATGAATACTTTGAACGCGTTTTTAGGGTCAAGCCCGAGGGTCGCTAGCATGGTAAATTCTCTCTTTCTTTCCTCGTAAACTGACGCCATTATATTGTAAACCATTAAGCTCGATATTGCTAATGGTATTAAGAAGGGTATTAATCCCGAAGTTGATAGTTCAAGCGACCATTCGATCCATCTGGCCAGTCCATTTTTGTTCGCGATGGCTGGGACTCCCAGCATGTAAGCGACTTCTTCAGCTACTTCAACTGGGTCGAATCCTTCACTCGGAACAATCATCACCTCAGAGATTACTATAGACGGATCTTTTACCGTTCCGTTGGGAACAAATACCAGGTTCGATGCGTCTTCGAAAAGCGGAGTGCCATCTATTTTCACCAGCTTAGAGAGAGCTAGAGGATCGAACTTTCCAATGACACGGAAATCTCCGAGAGGCCTTACCCCTAAGGACGATTCGCCCGTCTCCGAGATAAGCATCTCATCGATTCCTAGGGTTACATAATCATTAATTTGGATGTTATATGACGTTGGGATTATCGTGACGTTTTTTCCTTCTAAGAATTCTTGCCATAGCCCTCTAACGTACTTGGAGAAATTGTAGTATTTATCCATGAACGCGGGGTCAATAGCTACTATTTCAGCTGGGTTTTTCTGTTCCGCTACCTGAAGGACCCCGCTGCATACTAGCGTCGAATCGCCTTTTTCTTCATAGAGCCTGATTCTCTCCATATATCCTAGGTCTTTACACCATTCTTGCTCGCGTATCCAATTAACATCGTACTCGCTGAGCGGGGCTACATTAATGTCCGGCTCGATCAAGACGCCTTCACGCTCGGTGCCTGGATAGGCGTTCTTGACTCTTACTGAGCGGCTCATAGATACGTTTACAAAGATTATGGATGAGAAGACTATGATTGTTATTGTTACCAGAGTCAATACGCTTCTGAATACCCTTCTCTTCAGGTTTCTTACACCTAGCTGCAATGCGAGGTCCGTTATAGGGGCCTTTTTGATTGATAGTAACGTTATTAAAAAGTAAGTCAGGCTTCCCAGCATGAAGCATCCTGAAAGGGTGATGGGCAGGTCAACATAGAAGGTTGGGGAGCCTATTAGCTTAAAGATAACAATCGCATAGGTCATTTTAAGGGCCGGATGAGTCAGCGAGAATATCAAGATTAAGATTGAGAATATCAGCACCTTGCCGAATAGACGAATCTTATTTTGCGCGGGCTCTTCAAAAATCAGGGCTGGAATGAGGGAGGCAAAAATGTAAACGAATATGTATATGCCGATTGATGTTACCAGAGCGTAATTCTTAAGGTTTGATAGCCATTTTTTCAGATCAGCCATCTTATTTTTAGCTATCCTAGAGCCGCCGAAGGCGGGGCCATATTCTCTTTTCTGGTAGAGGTCTAAGACTCGATTTAGCAGGGTCTTTATAGCGGTGTATTCTTCAATCTCTCTGTCAAGGGAGAAGCCGGAGGAGTTGAAGAAGCCGATTTCATCATCTATTTCAAGCATTTCATAGTCTATATACGCCTTTGCGGCGTGATACATCCAGTTAATCAGGGTTGTGTTCTCGTTGACTGTGACTTTCAGGGGCGGATAGGTAAATTCCGTCTTCGATTTGGGTTTATGAAGTATTGTTACGTTGTATCCAAGCGGGAAGAAATAGGATCTCTCATAATCGGTGCTCTTTTCGTCATCTATGATTGCTTTGACCGCCGGCTTCAGGGATATGATGTCCTTCATGCCTGTCATCGGATCGGAGTCTGAGATCTTAACTAGCTTGCCCTTTAGAACCCATAGATTCATTTTAATGAAGGTTTTGTTTTCCAAAGATGCTAGAAGGCTCGGAGAAATTTTGAAGATGTCTCGAAATCGCGCTATACCGGTTATTGTGTATCTTGTGTGGTTTTGGCTGTATTCAGCCGTGTATTGTAAATCCTCTAAGAATGTTTCGTTAAGTTTAATCAAAGTGTAATTATTTGAGATGTCCAGTTTCAATATTGGATATTTAGCATTATAAAATGCCTTTAAGGCGTCCCCGAAGAATAATTGGATGATGCCCGTCTCATTGGTGAGAACCGGCCCGAATCGCATCTCCTTTTGGGTTGTGAAGATCGTTAAGGTTACCGATATGTTCGAGACTGGTAGATCTGTTTTGTAGTCCCTCAAATGAAGGATCAGCCATAGATCATTATTTTCGTCTTGAATAGCATCTGATGCGGTGTAGGAGCATGTGAGGAGAAGAGATACGAAAAGAATTATGAGAACTATTTTAGCACCTTTCATCTAGTCTCCCTTCCTCCAAGCTTCATGAGCTTCGTTTCATATTCCTCCCTTAATTTTCTATAGATCTTATACTCCACTAGACCGCTTGTATACATGTTGTCTAGCTTCGACAGCATATTTTTATATCTTCTAATCTCCAAGCGCTTTTTCAGATTCTTTCGCTCAAGCACTATTGTTAAGCCGAGCGGAGGAGACCCTATTAGAAGCATTAAAAGCCAAAGATAGATTTGTACTCCGCAGCTGATAGTAACCCGGTAATCGTCTGTGAGGTCTACGATTGTACGGCCGGAGTATATCCCGTAGGAGCTTAAGATTTCATAGGTATCTGAGGGCAGGAGATATGAAATGTAGCCCTTTTCGTCTGTCTTTAATTTCAAAGATACGCCTACACGTCTCCATATCCTTCTCATAATGCGCGCTCTTGTTATGGTGACGTCTGCTTTTCGAATGGGGTTGCCTAAAGGATCTTCAACTCGAACTGTAAGGTTGAAGATGGGACATTTTATTGTGAACTCCCGGTTTTTATGAGTATCCAGATTCCCAGACCATATGTATCTTCCCATCCATTCTACGAAGGCCGTGTAATTATCAACGTAGACGCCTTTATGATAGATGTAGCCGTCTGGATCGGAATAATCCCGGAAAACCAGGTTGCCTGCGCTGTTGTGTATATAAACCGTTGCATTCGGAAGGGGCATATCTGATCCTGTCAGTAGTCTTATCGTCAAGCTGGTCTTGTTACATTTCAAGACCAGATATTCTGTCTCTTGAAGTATGACGGTCTCTTCGCCTGTTAATTCGCCGCCTAAAACCCTTATTCTATAGGTTCCGTTCCAGAGATCGGTGAAGTGTGCTGTTCCATTCTCGTCGGTTTTAGTCCAGTTTATCAATGTTCCAGTCTGGTTAACAAGCGTGGTAATATTCGTAGGTGAATAGAAAACGAGTTGATCATATAGAAAAACTATGTGATCAGGTAGGGGGTTATTCTCCTGATCGACGCATTTGACTGTTAAGTTGTAGGCCCAGCAGCCGATTGTAAAGACTTCGGACTTTGTAACGTGTATCAGCTCATGACCTATTGTTCGATTCCCATACATGACTGAAACAGCGTATGGTCCATCGATCGCGTAAATATTCTTATACTCAACGAATCCGGTCTCATTCGTGGAACCCTTAAAGAAGAGATGCCCATTCCTATCGCAGATGCGTACTGTTGCGTTTTGAATAGGTGTATTGGACTCTGAGACGAACTTTAATGCCAAATCAGCTTTAATGCACCTAAGAGTTATGGAGGATGGCTCTTGAAGGTCAAGGACGTACTCTCCGGATACGGGCTCCTGATAGATTGAAACGAGCTTTCCTAGAACGTACTTTTCAATCCACATCCCCTCTCTGTAAACTTTGATTCTGTACGTTCCATTCCATAGGCCGGTAAATTGGACTGTGCCGTTTACGTTGGTCTCATTTTGGCATACCAGCAGTCCTTCCTCGTCGGTTATTACGGTGTAATTGGCGTACCGCTTGACTTCGCCTTCCACCAGAGTGTAATTAGGCTCCTGAAAAGTCATCTGGTCGTAAATGAAAACTGTATGGTTTGCTAATGGGTTTCCGTACTCATCGACGAGGGTTATGTTTAAGTCATAGGACCATGTTTTGACCACAAGCGTCTCAGACTCCGTGGCGTTGATCTTTTGGTAGCCTACTGTCCGATTCCCGCTTTTGACTAATACAGCGTATAATCCCGGGGTGAGGTATTTCAATTCGACATGTCCAGTTGCGTTTGAGATGTAGCTGGAAACTTCTCCTTCCTTTAAATCAAATATTGTGACGTTTAAATCTCCAAGAGAAACGTTTCCACTCCAATCCTTTATCCACAGGGTTACATTAATTTCGTTCGCATTCTCCCCGTTGTATCCGTTAACCTGCATTATATGGAAACCTTTGAGCGGTCCCTCTTCGTAGCCGGTAAAGTCGCCCAATTGTATGCTGAGAGCTATCAGGGAAATGCATAGGAAAACAATTATTCTCTTTATCCGGTTCACAATATCTCCCTTAATAATTCTTGACATCTAAATATCTTCATATCTACGTTGTCTATTGTAGTTCGAATGTCAGATATCTCCTTTTTCAAATTCTTCAGAGATCTCTGCAGGGTGCTCATCCTAGACTCATAGGCGTTCTGATCTATCTCGCCGACTGTGAATCTTACCTCCGTCTCTTTTATTTTCTCTTCTATTTCAGAAGCCTTGATGTCGAGATTCATTATCTCATCCATCTTACTACGTCTAATTGAGGCCCATTCCTCCGAGATTAGATTCAAACGCCGTTTACATAGTTCCGTACCCTCCTTAAGCCTCGCCTCGGAGGATATTCCTCCCTCGACGAAGTCTTTTATGAAGGAGAGGTATTGCTCGAGGATTGAGACT
>CAZCXS010000041.1:0-6393 GCA_964502685.1 uncultured Candidatus Bathyarchaeia archaeon | reverse complement strand
CACATATACTTTTCTAAACCCGTTCTTGACGTTGAAAATCTAAGGTTCAAAAGTGACTTATAGGAAAAATCAGATGAAATAACAAGCATCAAGGATTCCATGATCATTCAGAAGGACTAAACTCCGAAAATTTGAAGTATTCAATCCCAACATTAGAGATTGCAAGAGATGACAAATAAACCCTGGAAAGAAAATTCCGGCAGTACGCCTAGACCCAGAGATTTCTTCTTCATAATCCTATGCGTAATGGGCGCCTTCGCGATCTTCAGTTCCACGATGTCTAAGAACCCCGTTCTGAACCCATTCGCAGAGAGACTTGGAACCCCCGAAGCCTTCATGGGGTTCGTCGCAGCAGCTTCTACCCTCCCAGGAGTCCTGATCAGCTTCCCCGCAGGATCGCTTTCAGATATCATCGGAAGGAGAAAGGTTCTCCTGGCGTCGACCCTTGTGTTCGCCTCCGCGCCTTTTCTGTATGTTCTCATAAATTCTTGGTGGCAACTGATCCTTGTCCGTTTCTATCATGGATTCGCAACGGCAATCTTCGTTCCGGTTGCAAGAGCCGCCTTAGCTGAATATTACCCCTCTAGGAAAGGAGAGAGGATATCGACGTTTACCTCAGCGACTATTGTTGGGCGAAGCATCGCTCCCTTCATAGGCGGATTCATACTCTCCCTCACCCTTTGGAATTATCAAGCGCTCTATCTCGCCGTGGGTTTTGCGGGTATAATAGCCCTCATCACGGGAATCATCCTTTTTACGCAGATCAGCGAAGAACATCACGCGGATTCACCGAAGCATCCTGAGGAAGATTCAAAGGCCGGAAAACTCGAGGGGTTTAGAACCGTTTTACGGAGCTCCGGCATTCTGATTGCTAGTCTAACAGAGGCCGCCGCGCGGTACGTTTATGGAGCCCTAGAGTTTTTCTTTGTCGGCTACTTAAAGAATATGGCCCATCTGGATCCTTCACTGATAGGCATAATCATGGGTATGCAGCTAGTCCTGATTCCGATTGTTAATCCATTTATGGGCCGCCTTTCTGATAAGATCGGCAGGAACATCCCGATACTTGGAGGCTTAGCGATGTCCGCGCTGTCATTAATCGCGATTCCCTACAACACTCAATTCCTGTCGCTCACGGTAATATCGATAATCTTCGGCCTCGGGTTTTCCATGGTCATCTCATCAGCACCCGCGCTTGTAGGCGACCTTGCAGACAAAAAATCCTACGGAGCAGCAATGGGCTTCCTTGCAACAATAATGGATGTAGGTCAGATGGCCGGCCCCATCTTCACCGGCTTCATAATGGTCTCATTCGGATATACGGGCTCTTTCTTCTCTCTAGGGGCAACGCTGCTGGGGATCTCCGTCCTCTTCGGCATCTATCGGTTACAAATGAAGAAACATTCAACTTGAAAAATTGATGCGAAACCTTCAGTATTTTAAGAGATCTTAATTTCACATCCATCGAAGTCATTTACGGTGAGCCTTTAGGCTTTAAAGAATTTCCTAGGTTTAATTATGACTAACGGTTTATGATCAAGGCTCTTCAACATCTCCCAGGTTACCCCTGTCAAGTTAACCCCGAATCTCTCCGCCATGTCCCATACTGTTCGTCCAGCTCCTGACCCTCTTGCCTTATGAGCTGTTTCTGCTAAATCAAGGGCAAACTCGATGTTTAATTTGGCACCTGAGACGGCGAGAGGCGTTGCCCTTCGTTTAAGTCTCAGAGACCTCCCGAGAATATACGCAACTACGCCGAGAAGCGAATGTACCCCTTTAATGCGGACCGGTCGATGCGTGAAATGAAAGTTCCTGAAGGAGTATGTCTTATCTGTGTCTACAATCATAACCGTGACTTCCTTGCCGAGTTTATCCCTTAGGTAAAGACGAATCTCCTCAGCGACTGCTTGAGGATCGGGCAGAGGCAGACTGACATATGCGAATGGAAGGTTGCTGCCGTCTATCCCACCCTCTGAGCCCCAAAGCAGAGATTGCAGGAAAGTCGCGTGTTGAAGAGCTACCTGTTTATGTGTGCTTCCCTCCTTAACCGGATAATTTCTCAGTCTTTTGATGTTTTCTTCCTTTAGACGACAAATCCTCCCTAGGAAGAATCCCCAGATGATCCTCATCCAGAAGCGGGCTAGAATCTTAGCTAACAGTCCAGGTTTCACGCAGCTTTCATCTACTATGAGCCCCTTCGCAACGGCGAGAGCCTTCTCTGAGACTAAGACGACGTCCCCGTCGTTTATTTTTCCCCTCAAAGCTGACGCTATGATGCTCAAATAATCTGATCCCGGCGTCCAGTATCTTGTCTGAACAGCTTTTACGGAGCGTCTCAGCTTCATCCCTGGCATTCTACAATATGCCGATCGAGGCTTAAATGTGACGTAGCGAGCTCAGGATATGACTGAGGACGGTCTAAACGCAAGCCTCTTCAATCTTAGAAGATGAAACCGAATGATTAAAAGGAAAGCGGCTCCTTTTATGGATAAAGGAGCTTCATCGGGATTGGGGTTATGAGGAGTCGCCTTTTAGACAGCGATACGAGAAAAGATATTCTGACGATATGTAAACAAGAATTTGAAGGGGGAATATTCGCTGCAGCTGCCAGTTCATCCTATATGGGCAGCCGCGATGAGACGGAGAGCCGAGTAGACGTAACCCTCGTACTTGATTCCTCGACACATAAATTATCTTATGAACGGAAGCCCTTTGACGGCGGAATTCTCTCAATATTGGCTGTTGACCGCCGAACATTCGAGATGGATGTTGAGGGCGACTGGCTCGGCGGGATGCTTGTCGAATGCCTCCTCATGGCCTATGAACCTTTAGTTAATAAAGAATTCCTCTGGCATCAGGAAGTGAAAGCTAAGAGGAGAATAATCGTTGAGATAATAGACAACTTGATTCTTGAGTATCCGGAAATGTCAAGAGAGCTGCTTCTTAAACCTGAGTTTTTCATGTGGGAGGCTATAGCCCGTAAGGCTTCCCTTTACCCCCCGATCATTTGTAGGCTCATAAGCTCACCTGAAGGAGGCATCAGCCGGGAGGCTCAAAAATCAATCATGCAGGGGTTCGAGGCGGCTCTAAAAAAGGTAGAAGAGGACGGGATAATCTCATCTTGCAATGGATACGTCGAGATCAATGATGAGTATATAGATGCCGTTAAGGGGAGGAAACTACGCCTCCTCATTTTTCTTAGAAATGTTCGGAACAGCATTCTCAGACATAGCATTGAAGTCTTCCCCAAGATGATGTTTTCCCTCCTTGAGGATTACACTACGTATATTAGGCAGTCAGCCTTCGAGGGAAGGCTTCTTCTCCCAGAGCTTGAAGATACGAAGAGATTCGTCTACATTCCGACATCATATGGGCTTGTCTCCCTTTCAGAAAAGACAACACTTAGCGAATTCGCGAGGAGAGTGCTGCATGAAGAAGACGGCTTAAACATCAGGGTAGAGAGGCTGGGAGGCGTACTGAACTCGGTTTATTTGGTAAGCCTCCTAGATAAGAAGGGCACGAAGAGGAACGTTGTCAAAGTCTTCAAAAGCTGGTATGGTCTTAAGTGGCTTCCATTAGCATTGTGGGCTTTAGGGACAAGAGGCTTCGCAGTGTTGGGGAAGACAAGGCTTGAAAGAGAGTATGCAATAAACAGGCTTCTTTCAAATAATGGGATAAGGGTCCCCCGGATAATCCACGTAAGCCCGGCTGAACGGCTTATATTCCAAGAGTACGTTGAAGGTGAGAGCTTAGCTCGAATAATCAGGCGGATATGCTCATCCAGCGAGGATGATGACAAGCTCTATTCAATTATCAGCAAGATTGGAGAAGAAATCGCTAAGGTTCATAGTCTAAATGTTTCGCTAGGAGACTGCAAGCCGGAAAATATGAAGTTAACGGAGGACGGGAGGATATGCTTCTTAGATCTTGAACAGGCGGAAAGAGGCGGAGACCAAGCCTGGGACATCGCTGAATTCTTGTATTATTCTGGGCATTATGCATATATGTCGCCCATTAAGGTTCCGAAAAGAATCACGGAGAGTTTTATCGACGGATACTTGGATGGAGGAGGCAACGTTGAGAACATAAAGAAGGCAAGATCGCCGAAATACATCAAGGTCTTCAGCTTCTTCACCCCGCCTCACATACTATACGTGATTGCAGATACATGCGGGAAAAGACTGGATGCAAGGAGATCCGAAAATAGTAATAAAATAAAGGGATGAGGCAACTTATTTCTATCGCGGATCATCTGTTATCTAAGTGAAGCATGAGATGACATCTTTCACATTCTATGGCGGAGTGAACGAGATAGGCGGAAATAAGATTCTCCTTAAAGACCGTGACACGCAGATACTTTTAGATTTCGGCATGTCCTTCTCGCTTAGAGATCAATATTACTCGATTCCCTTCCTCCCCCCAAAGAACGAAAAGGGCCTTTTAGAGTTCGGAATTCTGCCTCGTCTAGAAGGAGCTTACGAGTTTGACTCTGAGGAGCCGGGAATCGATGCTGTGTTCCTCTCTCATTCGCACATGGATCATTCAGCTTACATCTCATTCTTGAAGAGGGAGATACCCATCTACTGCGGCGAAACAACCGCGACGATACTAAAAGCATACAGCGAAATACGTCTCCCAACCTTGGAGTTTGACCTTAAAGGATTAGAATTCAGAACCTTCAGAACGGGAGATCACATTAAAGTTGGAAGTGTCGAGATCGAACCCGTTCATGTTGACCACTCAGTTCCCGGCTCGTATGGATTCATCATCCACACATCTTCAGGCACGATAATTTACACCGGAGACTTCAGAAGGCATGGCTCTAGACCTGATCTAACAGAGGACTTCATAGCGAAATCTGCGGAAGCACATCCAGACGTGGTTATCTGTGAGAATACAAATATGACCTCAGTCGATATCTCCTCTGAGCCGGAGGTAATGAAGAAGCTAGACGCTATAATTGGACGGACCTCAGGTCTAGTTATGGCGAATTTTGCATGCGCAGACGTTGACAGATTCAAGTCATTTTATGAGTCGACCAAGAGGAATGGCAGACAGCTAGTGATAACCTTGAGACAAGCCTATCTGCTGCATCAGCTGAGCAGCGATCCCCATCTAAGCCTCCCAAAGATCGACGATCAGAGCCTACTAGTATTCCGCAAAGAGAAAAAGAGGTATTTCCATTGGGAGAAGGAAGCGATGAGTCTAGGGAGGACTGTTGATTCGCATGAAATCGCAGCGAGACAGAAAGAGATCGTTCTAGCATGCACTTTCTATGATCTTACCGAGCTTACGGAGATAAAACCTGATGCTGGAAGCTGCTATATTGTCTCTTCTTCTGAACCTTTTAACGAGGAGATGGAGATCGACTTCAACAGGCTGACGAACTGGCTTGAGCATTATGGTCTACCTCAATTTCATGTTCACGTCTCAGGTCACATTACCCCACTTCACCTTAGAGAGTCGCTTAGAACGATGAATCCGAAGAAGATCTTTCCTATTCATGGGACTCATCCTAACTTGTTCAGCAAATTCATGAGAGACGTCAAAAGCAAAATTGTCATACCTGAAAAAGATAAGAAGTATCGGGTTCCCTGATCTTTCTAGAAAACCGTAATGTTTAAACATAAAAGCAAAATACAGCATGCGTAGAGCCTCTTGGACCAGTGAGCAGTCTTGAAGGAGAAAATTCAGGAAGGAGACGATGTTCTTCTCTATTTAGATAAGAGAAGAAGCTACCTTGTGAAGGCCGAAAGGGGCAAAGAGCTCCATACCCACAAGGGCTTACTTAATCTTACTGATCTTCTTGACAAGGAATTTGGCACGCGGATACTCAGCAGCAAAGGAATAGAATTCGTGGCTTTCCGGCCTACTATACGTGATTACATCTTCAAAATCTCGAGAAGAACGCAGATAATATATCCGAAAGACATTGCACTCATCATCTTCTTCAGCGGAATAGGACCGGGAAGCCGGGTTGTTGAAGGTGGAACCGGCGCGGGAGCTCTAGCCGCAGCTTTAGCAAATTATGTCAGGCCTTCTGGGAGGATCTATAGCTATGAGATCCGGAAGGAGTTCATAGAAACAGCTGCTAAGAATTTGCGGAGAGTCGGCATGATCGACTATGTTGAACTTAAGAGGGGAGATTTAACGCAGGGAATTGAAGAAAAATGTGTCGATGCTGTGATTTTGGACTTGGCGACTCCGTGGCTCGTTGTTCCTCACGCATATGAAGCATTAAAGGGAAGCGGGGTCTTCGTATCCTTCAGCCCTACAATAGATCAGGTTGTGAAGACAACGGAGGCTCTGCTGGAAAACGGGTTTGCAGGGATAGAAACCTTTGAGTCTTTATTCAGAGGAATGCAGATAAAGAAAGGCAAGACCAGACCTGAA
>CAZCXS010000040.1:0-6407 GCA_964502685.1 uncultured Candidatus Bathyarchaeia archaeon | reverse complement strand
ATGAGGTCTTCGCAAACCCCATCATCGGAGACGAGAACTGGAAACAAATCATCAAGGTGCTTCTGTTCTCTTTTAGGTTATCTCTATCAACAGTCGCATTCGATCTTATCTTCGGAATCCCCCTAGCTTACGTATTAGCAAGGAAAAATTTTCCCGGGAAGGGCCTTTTAGAAGATCTTGTGACCCTTCCCCTCGTGGTTCCTACATCAGGCTTCGGCTTCGCTACGTTGATAACGTGGACAACAGTTGCAGGACTAGGCGGGCTTCTGGGGTTAAGATCAGGCTTAATGTCCCTTAACGCCGTAGCCCCTCTTATCAATGTTCCCTTCGTTCTCTTCATCGTCCATGTCGCCTTGACGTTTCCGTACGTCGTTCGGACTCTGGAAACGAAGATTCAATCAATAGATATGACTTACGAAATAGCCTCAAGAACGCTCGGAGCATGCTCCCTAACAACATTCAGGAATATCCTTTTTCCATTAGCTCTGCCAGGAATCTTCTCAGGAGCTGTACTCGCTTTTGCTCGTTCTCTCGGAGAGACCGGCGCAACCCTTATCGTTTCCGGTGTGAGTACCACGGCATCGATAGCGATAGTTCGATGGGCGTCGGAATTCAAGCTTTCAACCGCTGCCTTCATGGGAAGCCTCTTAGTGTTGATCGCGTGGGTAATTATTCTTCCAGCTGAGATTTACGTTAGCCGAGGCCGCTGGTCCTCTGGAATATCGTTTAGTCTTCCAATGAATTTGGCGAGAAAGATAATCGAGTTGGAGAGGCTTCTTTCCAGAAAGCTCTTCTTCGTAAAGGATATTATCCCCTTGATCATCGTCGCGGTTACCGTGGTAATCCCGATAGCCGTAGTATTGAACTCTGTTATCCTATACTGGTCAGCTGACCCATATACTGGAAGGATTGAGGGAGGAGTGATTTATCAGCTATTCGGCCCATCTAACTATTTCAGCTATCTGCTCCGTGCGACTCTTACTTCAATGATTGTTGCTTTAGTCTCAACGTACGTTGCAACTTGCATTGCGATTCCCATGTCATTCATAATCGAAAGAAGATGGTACGGTCGCATCCTCAGAACAATACTCAAAGTGCCTATGATAATTCCAACATCATCCCTCGGCCTATCTGTTCTGCTTCTATGGGGCTCATCTGGGCTTAACTTGGTGAACTCCGGTATATGGATGATGATTCTTACCCACATCGTCTTTTCTGTACCGGTCGTCGTTGAATCAATCATCGCGGCATACGAGGGATCAGGAATACAGATGTATGAAGAATCAGCAAGGACCCTAGGCGCAACCGCCTATAACGCTATCGAAGCTGTTTCGCTGCCGTTAATAAAGGGCGGAATCTTCACCGGGTTCATACTCTCCTTCACTCGTTCGTTGGGGGAGACTGGCGCAACCTTCATCGTCATGGGAAGAGACATAACAATCCCCGTCTTGGTTGTGAATATGGTTGAGGCGCTTGCTATTCCAGCAGCTCTCTTCACTTCGACTTACCTAATAGTCCTCTCGTTAATTATGCTCACAATCATTAGAATCCTCACCAAAGGGTGAATCATCAATGCCTCTGGTCAGACTGGTAAATGTAACTAAAAAATTCGGTAAGATTGTTGCCTTAAAAGGAATAAACCTTTCAATAGAAGATGGGGAGTACGTCTGCGTACTTGGGCCGACAGGAGCAGGGAAGACAACCCTCCTCAGAATCATCGCTGGACTGTTGGAGCCGGATGAGGGAGAGATATACATAGGAGGCCAAAGAGTCAATGAAGTTCCCCCTGAGAGACGTAACGCCGTGTACATGTTTCAGAACTTCGCCCTTTTTCCTCACATGAATGTCTGGCAGAACGTCTCCTTCGGCCCCATCATGAAGGAATGGAGCCTTGAAAAAATAGAGAATGTGACGTCCGAAGTTTTAGAAATGGTCAGACTCGGGGAGAGAAGAGACGCCTACCCTAACGAGTTAAGCGGAGGAATGCAGCAGAGAGTGGCTCTCGCGAGGGGGATAGCGGCGGGGGCGAGAATCCTACTGCTTGATGAGCCGTTCGGCGCCTTGGACGCTAGGCTAAGAGTTAACCTTCGAACTCAGTTAAGAAGCCTCGTTAAAGATCAGGGATTAACGGCGATCCATGTTACTCATGACCAGGAAGAAGCTTTGATGGTTGCCGATAGGATTGTGATCCTGAGAGAGGGAAGAATAGAGCAGATAGGTTCTCCTCAGGAGGTTTATAATAATCCTCAATCGATATTCGTCATGAGCTTCGTGGGAGGAGCTAACTTTCTTGACGGAGTAGTCTCTGAAATAGATAACACAGGATCTACCATAGAGATCAGAGGAGGATTACGTATCCATGTCTCGGACACCACTAAAAGGATGGGTGAGAGAGTAGTTGTCGCAGTTAGGCGTGAAGATGTTTCTCTGGGGAAATCTCGGAGACGAGGCTTCAATAATCTTGTCGGCGAAGTTGTAGATGCAATGTTTGTGGGCGGCTCAATAGAATACGTGGTTAGACTTGAAAATGATATGTCCATCTCGTCCAGGATTCTGTTGGAAGGGGACTCCAGGATCTTCCGTAAGAGAGACATAGTGATAGTCTCATTTCATCCAAGTGAATGTCATGTCTTTCAATATCCTGAAAAGGGGCTTCTCAAGGAGATAGAGGCGATATAAGAAATGCCTGAGGTTAAACTTGTAAATGTTACGAAGAGATATGGAAGAATCGTTGCGAACGACCATATTAACCTGACAATAAAGGACAAGGAATACGTCTCCGTCATTGGTCCAAGCGGATGCGGCAAGACTACTCTTATAAAGAGTATAGCGGGGATAATTGAGCCGGATGAAGGGGAAATATACATAGGAGGAAGACTAGTCAATAAGGTTCCCATCGAGGACAGAGGTATAGGATACGTCTTCCAGAACATAGCGTTGTTCCCGCATCTTACAGTATGGGATAACATCACTTATGGGCCGAGGGTTAAGGGGTATCCGCCGGAGGAGACGGAATCCATAGCCCGAGAAATGATTGAAATGATAAAAGTAGCTGCAAGGACTGATGCCTATCCTCATGAGCTGAGCGGCGGAACCCAGCAGAAAACGGCGGTAGCCAGAGCCTTGATGACACGTTCTAAGCTTCTGCTTCTTGATGAGCCTCTTGGGGCCTTAGACCTTAAGGTCAGAGCAGCCTTACGATACGAGCTTAGGAGGATTGTTAAGGACTTGGGACTGACGGCTCTTCATGTCACTCATGACCAAGAGGAAGCTATGTCCATCTCAGACCGTGTAGTCGTCATGAGGAAGGGTAGAATCATAGAGTCTGGGGAGCCTATTGAGCTTTACATGCGGCCGAAGAATATCTTCACAGCTAACTTCGTTGGGGAAGCTAACTTCCTCGTAGGGGAGATCGAGAGAATCACGGAGGAGGGCTCCATAATAGATCTCGGAGACGGATTGAAAATAATGAGTAGAAACAAAAGCAGGAGGATCGGCGACCGCGTAGTGATCGCCTTCAGACCTGAGTTCGCCGTTTTAGGGAAAAGAGAAGGTGGAAACGTTCTTCTCGGAGAGATAACGGATATCATTTACTCGGGAAGCCTAGTACGTTTGCACGTGGAATTGCATGACGGAAATACGGTCGTTATCAAAAAAGCATTAAGATTCGGTGAGCCTCTTCCCAGAATCGGCGGGAAAATAACGATTAGCATCCCGCCGGAAAATGTGTTGGTGTACCCGTATCCTGAAAGGGGGCTCCACAGAGAGTTAAGTCTAGAATAGCATGAGTGTATGATAAGAATTTTCGGTTGGAAGGTAAACCTTAAAATATTAATCAAATCAAAGATTTGAGCGCAGCAAAGATATAATCATTAAGGGAGACACTTTCATGGAACGTTGGTTCGAGAAGCGTCGTGTAAATAAGGTTCTGGAAATAGCTTATCGGCAGATGGCTGTCGCTCTAGATACGATTAACGATCTTGAGAAAGCTATAGACGCCGCTGCGGATGGAAATAAAAAGTCAGCGGAAACGATCATTGCTAGATTATTCAAAGCTGAAGAGGAAGTAGACGATCTGAGAAGAACGGTCTTCGAAGAGCTTACCAAGGGAAAGTTGCCTCCAAGAGATCGAGAAGATATAATGAATCTTGTTAAGAACCTTGATAGGACAGCTGATTACGTGAAGGACTCAGCGAGAAATGTGCTGGTTCTTCTTGATGCAGAGGTCCCGAAGGAAATATGGGAAGCATATCATGAGATGGCCTCAGGAATAGTGAGTACTGCCGCTGTTTTGAGGGAGAGCCTAAAGAGTTTAGGGGAAGACAACTCCAGAGCCAGAGCGATGTCAGAAAGAGTTGAAGAGGAAGAGAACAAGGTTGACAAGAAGCATTTGAAGATAAAATCCCTTCTGTTGAAGTATGGAAAAAAATTGAATCCGTCAGCTCTCATAATCCTGAAGGATCTGCTGGATTCAATGGAAGAAGCAACGGATAGATGCGCCGACACCGGAGATTACATCCGAGTTCTAACAGTCTCATTCAAATAATCTTGAAAATTAGGCAAAAAAGGGAAAAGATAGATTCAAAATAAGGCGGTGGCCCCTTCAGGCTATTCTTTCTTGGCTGCTTCTTCAAGTGCAACGACAGCTGGCAGCTTGCTTCCCATCAGAAACTCTATTAGTGCGCCTCCAGCAGTGCTGATGTAAGACATTTTGTCGCTTAGTCCAAGCTCTTGAACGGCTGCTACGGTATGGCCGCCTCCAACCAGTGAAAACGCCTTTGACTCGGCTATGGCTTCAAGGATTCCTTTCGTGCCTTTCATGAACTCTTCCCTCTCGTAGACTCCAGGCGGACCGCTTATCACTATTGATTTTGCATCTTTAATTATCCGGCTGTACTCGCTGACTGTCTCCGTTCCAATATCGAGAATCGGATATTCCGTGGGAAGATCCTTAACTGGGAGCTCTCTTCTCTTCCCTTCGACCTCAACAGCCACATCAACAGGTACCTTAATCTTCCCCGGATGCTCCGCCATCAAATCCTTTATTCCGGGAACAAGATCCAGAACCCCTTGTTTCTTCAGCAGCTCCATGTTAGGTTTACCTAAGTCGACTCCTTTCGCAACCAGGAACAAATGCCCGGTTATCCCCCCAGTTAGGATGTAATCCGCAATGTCATTCTTTAAGACATATTGAGATATCTTCAGCGAGTCGTCTGCCTTTGCCCCTCCAAGAATGAAGACGCAGGGCTTCTCCGGTGACTCTAAGACTCTTGTGAGAGCTTTGAGTTCCCGCTCCATAATTCTGCCCGCAACGCTTGGAAGAACAGCGGTGAAGCCCACAACAGAGGCGTGTGATCGATGAGCCGCAGAGAACGCATCATTAACGAAAAGATCCGCAAGAGGAGCTAATTCCTTGATGAACTCCGACTCTGCATGCTCCTTCGGAGTCTTTGATTTCCGCTCCCCAGGGTAAGTCCTGGTATTCTCGAGGACGAGAATCTCACCGTTCTTCAATTCTCTTACGGCTTGTTTAGCTTTCTCTCCGTACAGATCATCAACATACTTGATGGATTTGCCTATAATTTCGCCTAATCTCTCAGCGTGCTGCTTAAGCGGAATGAAATCCGGATCTCCTGGGCGTCCTTGATGAGCCAAGATGACAACCTTCGCCCCTTTCTCAGAGAGCTCTTTAATTGTCGCCTCTCCGTGAGCCCTTATTCTCGTATCGTCGAGGAGCTTCTTTGTCTCCGGATCGACAGGTGAATTGAAGTCAACTCTCACCAGAACAGTTTTACCCTTTAAATTCACATCATCAAGCGTTAAGAACTTCGGCATAACCTCACCTCTACCTTAAACAATAAAGAGAAGAAATAATTTAAAAGGCTTTAAGATTATTTCAGATGCCTTTTTAGCTATAAGCTCGATTACTTCAACCATCTAGCAGGATAAGCCGTTGGATAAAGACGGCGGAACGAGAAGAAGGCGAAGTGTTGACTTGATCGAAACACTAACACATGAATAATCGCCGGAATCTGGAGACATATAAAATAAAAATAGGGGAAAAGTTAAGATTTTCTGCTGCATCTTCTAAAGCTCGATAACTCAGACAATTTCTTCACCATCAGATGCTCTATTAAGCCCCACAGCGGTCCTTATATAAGAGAGTTTGTCGGCTAGTCTGGATCCCACGGTTCTTCTCTATCTTTTTCCTTCCAAGGCTATATCGTTTAAAATATTAACGGTTTAAGACATACATATCATTTTAAAAAATTAGAGGGGATTAGATTGTACGCTTTTAGTCTGTCATTCTGCCATTCTACAGATCTTCTCTATCATTCGTACCATTTTTACGGAGTAGCCCCACTCGTTGTCGTACCAAGCAAGCACCTTAACTAGATTCCCGATAG
>CAZCXS010000039.1:0-6448 GCA_964502685.1 uncultured Candidatus Bathyarchaeia archaeon | reverse complement strand
CAGCGATCTTGAGGGTTCCCTACAGCAGAACGCTTCGGAGTTCGTCCCTACGTTAGCCGCCCTCGTAGACGGTTTGTCCCCCGCGTTAACGGCCACGATCTCTTTAATCCCATTTATCCTCTCTATAGCGGGCATCCTGTCCATCTGGGATTCATACGGCGCCTCGATAATTCTTACCTTCGGCACGCTCTTCGCGTTAGGCCTATACCTAGGCCGCATAGCAAGGGAGAGAATGTGGCTTTATGGACTTCAGATGGTGGCAGCCGGCGTCGTCATAGCATTCGTTGTCTTCGCGCTTGGAGGGATGCAGACCGCTTAATCAGACATGCAAAATGAAGACTCCATCACGGGCATAGAGCGTAACTATCTTCCCCAGTAGGGCTTCTTGCGGCTCATTATCTTAACTAGCTCATCGAGGCACGCAAGCTCGTCGGAGCTCAGCCTCCCACTGAATTCTGAGAGGAGCTTTCTTGCATGCAATTCTGGGACGCTCACATATAGGATGTCTCCCTCATCTATGTGGCGGCCGATAACAGGCTTATCAATCGAGATGGCGACTTGCGCTCCCTTTCCAGCCGCCGATATCGCTTCTCCACGATCCTGGATCTGGAGGATCTCACCTATCTCTTTGCCGTTCTCATCGATTAGGCTTAGCCTCGGCTTGATGGTTCCGGCTAGAACCTCTATGCCTACTATGGCCGGCTTCGCTCTACGGAAAACGTATCCGGGCAGAATCCTTATTTTAGCCGGTCTTATAAGCCTCTCGAACTCGCCTCTTTCTCTTGCTTCTTTCTCTCTCTCCATCCATCTCAGATAATCATCAACGAGATGATAGATTATGTTATGACGAAATATTGGAACCTTCCGATCCTTAGCCTCCTCCTCGGCATCCGGCAGAACTCGGACATTAAACGCGAGAACCACCCCGTATAGCGGCTCGTTCTCCTTGACTACAGCTGCTTCCATTATGTCTCTCTTGGAGACATCCCCCACATCAGCCATTCTTATCGGAACTCCGTTCCCTTTGAGGCTTTCAGCTATCGCTTCTAAAGATCCTAAGGCATCAGTCTTCAGGACTACTCCATCCACATCTGTTGAGATGCGGAGCCTCTGCACTTCCTCTGAGATCTCCTTTAATAGGCTGTCGATCTCCTCTTTCGAGGCAGCAGCGTAAAGAGGAGCCCCGGCTAAGGCGTCTTCAAGGCCTGATGCAGCTATTTTCACTCCGGCGGCGGCGGGGACCTCATCAACAGATGAGAATTTGTCTCTTGGATCTCTGATCTCATCGAGCGGTTTCGGGAGAAGTAGGGCTCGGACGGTCGTCACGATCGGGCCGTTCTTCCCTCCTAGGACTATTGTGTCATCTTTCCGTAGGACACCATCGTATATTATCGCGTTCACCGTTACTCCTAATCCCACTTCCTCTTTGACTTCTAAAATTGTGCCTTTAGCCGGGCCCTGTGTAGTCTGGAGCTGCTTCCTCAAGAATTGCTGAGTTAGCCCCGTGAGAACGGCGACTAATTCCGTTATGCCTTCACCCGTCTTCGCGCTTGTTGGGACTATTGCTATCGTCCGCGTGAAGTCTGTTACCCTATCGAACCGGTCGGCTCGGAAGGAAAGCTCAGAGAACTTGCCTATAATCCTGTATAGGTACTCATCTAAGGATTGCCTTACGTATGGATCTTGATTCTTGTATGAGTCTAGGAATGAGAATGTGGGCTGCGGCTTCCATCCTGGAATTCGATCAATCTTGTTAGCTGCAACGAGGAATGGGGTTCGTCTAGATTTCAGAATATCTAAAGATTCGTAAGTTTGCGCCTCGAACCCTCGTAGAACATCGATGACGAGAATCGCGATATCGGCAACTCCTCCTCCCCTCCGCCTCAGATTCGCGAATGCCTCATGCCCCGGCGTGTCAACAACAAGCAAGCCGGGAATCCTGATCTCACCGCCTATCCTTTTCAGAAGGGGCCCAGCTATCTCCTTCAGAGTCTCAACGGGGAAGAAGCTCGCGCCTATATGCTGAGTGATTCCTCCTGCTTCCCGAGCCTGCACGCTGCTCTTTCGAATCTGATCTAGGAGCAGGGTTTTCCCCGTGTCTACGTGTCCCAAGACGCATACTATGGGTTGTCGGATAGGCATGATCTTTCCCTACTAAATTCATATTAGTGTTCATGACTGACAATTCAGCAAGATATGCTTCCACTCGGTGTTTGCCTTTATGAGCCTCTTCGCCCTATCGATTCTTTTCTGATCATTCGGCTTTATCCTTCCCACAATGCCTTGCACCATTCGAAGCGTCGTGTAAGTATCATAAGGAACAAGAATCAGGGGAACGGCCAGATCATCCGCACGTGGGAATATCTTGACGCTTGGATGCAGGTTGCCCGTCAGGATCACAGCTGTCGCCCCCGCCTCTAAAGCGGCGAAGACTATATCGGTTCTGTCTCCCCCGGTGATTACAAGCTCGTTCTTCGCCTTCTGGAAGTATCTCATCGCGCTCTCCGGCGTCATTGCTCCTACTAAGACCGACTCAACGAGCTTGTCCATCCCCTCCTTGCCAGCAAGCACATTGCCCCCGACGGCCTCTTGGATTTCCCTTACGGTGAGCGCGCCCAGCATCCTATCCTCGGGGATTATCCCTAACACTTTGATGCCGCTGTCTTCGAGAAGAGGCTTAATTACACGCTTTGTTCTCTCCATCATGCCCTCCGGCACCCGATTAATAATTACCCCCGAAACCCGTGTGTTCCATCGGAGAGCATAATCAGAGGCCTGAAGTATCTCATCCACTATGTGGTCATCCCTAAGTCTGGAGACTAGGAGAACCTCAGCTTCGAGTTTTGCGGCTAAGTGGGGAACGGAACAGTTTAGGAAAGCCCCAGAGGAGAGTGTTGACGCCCCCTCAATCAGCATTATGTCTTTTTCTCTGCTGGCTTCTTCATAAGCCATGAGTATCTCATTAATATACTTTGATTGGTCATCTGGAGCGAAGTCTTCTAGGAAGATGTGTTTCCTCAGGATTACTGGACAGTAAATTCTGGTTTCGCCTTCCAGCTTTAAGAGGCTCATCATCGTCTCAGTGTCTTCATCTATGACCTTTCCTCTCAGGCTTCCAGGAGACTCGGTGCCGATGGGTTTGAAGTACCCTACCTTTTTACCTAAGTCTCTTGCGGCTAAGGCCAGAGCCATTATAACTATGCTTTTTCCAGCGTACTCTGCGGTTGAGGCTATATATACCGCTTTTTTAGCCATTTTATTCTCCTTCTTCCTCACATTCTACTTTGAAAGAGTGATTCTTATATCTACTGCAGCGCATCCCCTTCCATCCTCATAAACAAGCAGGGGATTAATCTCCATCTCTCTTATCTCTTTGAAACGATTCATAATGTGTGAAATCTTTAGGATTACATCTATCACCGAATCGATATCCGAGGGCGGTTCGCCCCTCACCCCCCTAAGCAGCGCGTAAGCCTTGGTTTCCCGAATCATCTCTTCAGCTTCAGATCGGGTGAGGGGGCAGAGGCGATAGGAAACATCCCGTAGGAAGCTGACGTATATGCCTCCTAGACCGAACATCATTAACGGGCCGAACTGTACGTCCCTCACAGCTCCAACTATGACCTCCTTCCCCTTCGGAGCCATTCTTTGAACGAGAACTCCCAAGACCCTTGCTTGAGGCATAAATAGACGGGTCCTTCTCAATATCTCGTCGTAATTCCGCTCAGCTTCTTCACGTGAACGAATATTCAGGACGACCCCTCCAACATCAGTCTTGTGGAGAATCTCCGGGGAGACGATCTTCATGACCACGGGGTACCCGATCGATTCAGCTATCTCCCCAGCCTCGATTCTCGACTTAGCGATCTTCGCCTGAGGAGTAGGTATCCCAGCTGCTTCACCTATCCGGAAGGAGTCTTCAACTGTGAGGTTTAGTCTTTCCTCGAGGCGGACCCTTTCAAGTATCATTCTGATTCTATCATAATCTATTCCTGGGATCTCCGGCGGCTCTTCTCTCGGCGATGAAGCCGTAAGCGTGTATTCATACATTCTGCTGAGCACGTATGCTGCGGCCTCTGGAAATCTATAGTTAGGTATGCCCTTCTTCTGCAGTATCTTAATCGCTTTGGAAGACTCTTCGAGGCCCATGAAGACCGCTATGATCGGTTTTTCGGCCTTACCTCCGGAATCCGCGATTGCTTGGGCAACCTCCTCCACCGGCGTCATCGCTTGCGGGGTTAATATGACGATCACCCCGTTCACTTCTGAGCTTTTCAATCCTGCCTCCAACGCGATTCTGTAACGATCCTCATCCGCGTCTCCTAAAACATCAACCGGGTTGTTGACGCTGGCATGAGGAGGCAGAGACTTTCGAAGCCTCTCTCTGATCGGATGTTCAAGCAAAGGGAGACTCAGCCCCCTCTTCTCGCAGGCATCAGCGGCAAGTATGCCTGGCCCCCCGCCATTAGTTACTATCAGCACGTTCCTTCCCTTAGGGAGAGGTTGATCCTCGAAGGCTAGGACCAGATTGAAGAGATCCTCCAAGGTTTCAACTCGGAGAATGCCTGTTTTCTTGAAGGCCGCTGAGAACGCAACATCAGATCCGGCTAGGGAACCCGTGTGCGAGGAGACTGCTCTTACCCCGACATCTGTTGTTCCGGCTTTTAAGGCTATTACGGGCTTCCTCCTCGTTACGTCCCCGGCCACTTTTACGAAGCGATCTCCATCTTTCACTCCCTCAATGTATAGGCCGATGACCCTCGTCTGGTTATCTCCGCCTAACGCCTCTAAGAAGTCAGCCGCGCTTAGATCAGCCTCATTCCCCAGACTTATGAAGGAGGAGAAACCTACGTCATTGCGAAAAGCCCAGTTAAGAATCGTGCTTCCAAGCGCACCGCTCTGCGAGATGAAGGCTATGCTTCCAACGGGCGGATTCGCAGCGGCGAAAGAGGCGTTCACCCGACTTGCAGTATTTATGATTCCCAGACAGTTCGGTCCCTGCATCCTCATTCCGTATTTCCGACATATGCTTACAAGTCTTCTTTCGAGACGCGTTCCCTCCCTACCGGTCTCGCTGAAGCCTGCGGATATTACTGTTATTCCCTTTACGCCCTTTTTTCCGCATTCTTCTGCAACGGATGGTACGATTCTCGCTGGCACGGCGATCACTGAGAGATCAACCTCGGACGGCACATCGAGAACGCTCTTGTAGCATTTGAATCCGAGTATCTCCTCCGCATGGGGATTGATTGGATAAAGCTCTCCCCTGAATCCAAAATCTATGAGGTTCCTGAAGATCTTATGTCCAACCTTCTTTTCTTCTCTGCTGGCTCCGATCACTGCGATGGATTTCGGCTTAAAGAAGGCTTCGAGCTTCATAGGTCTGCCTCTAGAGGAGGTTCTCTTCGAGCATCTGCTCTCGTTAAGAAGGAGGCCCCTGAATATTTATGTATAGCTCTTCATGTATAACGTATAACGCTCGTACATGCTTAGCATCTCGGAAAAGTTTGCATAGGAGATTCTTGGATGAGCAAAAGCGAAGAATTACGTAGAAGAAGCTATGATGAGAAGAAATACGGTTTAGAAGAGGCTCTTGGGTTCATTAAGACGGGAGATCACATCTTCATAGGTTCAGCTTGCGGTGAGCCTCAATACCTCGTGAAGGGACTCGTAGAAAAGGCTGATCATCTCGCTGACAATGAGATACTGCATGTGCATACGTTGGGTGTCGCTCCCTACGCTAAGCCGAGATATTCGGATAAGTTTCGTCTAAACGCGTTTTTCGTCGGGATTAACACTCGTCAAGCAGTCGCTGAGGGAAGAGCTGACTATACCCCTGTCTTCCTGTCGGAGCTTCCCCGTCTCATATCGAGAGGGATGATTCCGATTGATGTTGCCTTAATACAGGTGACACCTCCCGACGAGCATGGATTCTGCAGCCTAGGCGTCTCAGTTGAGATTACAAAGACGGCGGCAGAGAAAGCCAAGCTTGTCATTGCACAGGTAAATCGGCAGATGCCGCGTGTTTTAGGCGACAGCTTCATTCATGTAAACGATATTGACATTATCGTAGAGCATGATGAGCCTATTCTTGAGCTTCCAAGACCTGAGAAGGACATAGTCTCCGAGAGGATCGCAAGATACGTTGCGGATCTTGTTGATGATGAGTCTACTCTTCAGATAGGCATCGGAAGCATTCCAGACTCTGTATTAGACGCCTTGATGGACAAGAAAGACCTGGGAATTCACACGGAGCTTCTAACTGAAGGCGTCGTCGACCTGGTTGAGGAAGGCGTAGTGACATGCGCCAAGAAGACGATAAACCGCGGAAAGATAATCGCTTCTTTCGCTATGGGGACACGTCGGCTTTACGATTTCATCGATAACAACCCAATGGTTGAGTTCTACGAGTCTGACTATGTTAACAATCCGGTCGTAATCGGCCAGC
>CAZCXS010000038.1:0-6477 GCA_964502685.1 uncultured Candidatus Bathyarchaeia archaeon | reverse complement strand
TTGAGGAAGGATGGTTAGGAATAGGATACTCAGCATGCTTCGATTGTCTTAAAGGACGGTCAAGCCTCATTTCAAAGCCTCCCATCAGAGACTTTCTCGCCGATATAGCGGAGTTTCTAGGCGGAGATGTTGCTGAGCATACATTCGGGTGCCGTGCAGCTCAATTTGCAGTTATGAAGACGATAAGCGACTATGTACGAGGCGAAGGCGAGAAGGATTACGTTGATATCGTTTTGGCTGACTCTCTGTGTCACTATACAACAGCTATAACAGCTGAGGCAGCGGGGCTCCGATTAGAAGAGGCTCCTCACAGCGGGTATCCAGAATACAAAGTTGAGGCGGATGTATTTCGTCAAAAAATTGAAGAGATAAGGGGTGAAACTGGGAGGCTGCCTGGGCTCATCGTTGTAACTCATGTTGAACCTTACTATGGAAACTTGAATCCAGCAGAAGAAGTCGGGAAGATCGCCGAAGAATACGGAATACCTTATATGGTGAATGCCGCATATACCGCCGGGGTTATGCCCCTTAATATGAGAGATTTACACGCCGACTTTCTCACAGTCTCAGCGCATAAATCAATGGCCTCTCTCGGCCCTCTAGGCTTTTTGGTAACGAATTACGGATGGGCGAAGAGGGTCTTCGAGGCGTCAAAGATCACAACTGAATGGAGCGGCAGATCCTTTGGGAATAAGATTCTGAACATATTTGGATGCAGTGTAGGCGGGATTCCTCTCATATCAGCGATGTACTCATTTCGACACGTTGTAGATAGAGTTGGCGGGTGGGAGGAGGAACTCGCAAAGATACAGTGGTTCATCCGGGAAATGGAGAAGCTCAATGATATCATGCTGCTTGGTGAGCGGCCTCATCGGCATCATCTATTACATTTCGAAACACCGATTTTCTGGGAGATATCGAAGCGCCACAAGAGAAGAGGATTCTTTCTAGCAGAAGAGATGATCAAAAGAGGCATAGTTGGGCTGCATAGAGGTCTGAGCAAACATGTAAAGTTATCGCTATATGGTCTCGAATGGAGCGAGGTCAAGAAGGTTAGAGATGCATTCTTTGAGATTGCTGAGAAATACGTTAAAGAATTTAAGCTTGATTATTCCTTAAACTCTGAGCAAACGCGTAGGAGAGACAGCTGAGATGACTATAAAGATTGAGCTATTCTACCCGCCGGTTTGTCCGTATTGTCCAGAGGCAAAAAGAATTCTTCTCGAGGTTTTAGAAGAGATCGATCAAGAATTTTGTATGGACGAGGTAAACATATTCTCACCTGAAGGGCTTGAAAGAGCTAAAAAGTATGGTATAATCTCAGTTCCCGCGATTGTTATTGAAAATAAACACAAAATAGTGGGTATCCACGGAAAAGAGAGCCTTCTTAGAAAAATTAAGCAAGAAATAATGGGCAGCTAAAGGAGGAGGATGGAAGTTGAGATCCTCAGATGATTTGGTGGAGAAAATTCGAGAGTTGAAGGGGCAGAAGAGAGCTGTTATTCTGGCTCACAACTATCAACGCCCGGAAGTTCAGGACATAGCAGACTTTGTAGGTGACAGCTTAGAGCTCTCCCTCTGCGCCGCTCAGACTGACGCGAAAATAATAGTTTTCTGCGGCGTCAAATTTATGGCTGAGACCGCGGCTATTTTAAACCCTGACAAGAAGGTTTTGATCCCGGACAGGAACGCTCTGTGCCCTATGGCCGCTATGCTCCCCGCTGAGCTCGTTAGGTTCTACAGGAAGAAGTATCCCGAAGCGAAGATAGTGCTTTACATCAACAGTTTAGCCGAAGCGAAGGCTGATTGTGATGCTGTCTGCACATCAGCGAATTCTGTGGAGATAATAAACCGCGTAGACTCTGAGATTGTTCTGTTCGGTCCTGACTCAAACCTAGCCCGCTACGCAAAGAATTTCACAAAGAAACAAGTAATCCCAATCCCCTCCTCCGGGTTCTGTCCGGTTCACAAATTATTCAATAAGGAAGAAATTCTGAAGCTCAAAAAGATTCATCCGGACGCTGAGGTTATGGCTCATCCCGAATGTAGCCCGGGAGTCTGTGAGGCCGCGGACTTTGTAGGCAGCACCTCTAAAATGTATAAGGAGTCTCTTACATCTGACGCTGAAAAGTTTATCGTTGCGACCGAAATCGGATTGTTACATCGGATGAAAAAAGCTAGAAAGGACGCGGTCTTCATTCCCGCTTATGAAGAAGCTGTATGCGTAAATATGAAACTCCACACCCTTGAGAAGATATACTTATCCCTGAAGCGAGAGAGATACCAGGTGAAATTGCCGTCTAAAATCATGAATAGAGCCAGAAAGGCCGTTGAATTCATGCTTGAAACACGTGAGGCCCCGCTAGGGGTGAAACTGCAATAGACGCGGTATGCGTGAAGGATGCTGAATAGAGAATGGAAGATTTATTGACGCCGTCTTATTAATCCGCCAATACCGTCGGCCTCATGGTCCAAGCTTGTAATAAAGTCAGCTTTTCGATCTGCTTAGATTTAAATCCTCTTGGAAAGATGACCCATCTCCACTGTCTATTAACTCTCTCGGTTAGATTCCACCTTTGTACAACTTCGGGAACGTTTGAAAGGCCGCGTACTTTAATACTGTCTGGAAGGCTTCCATGCTCAGAGTAATATTTGACTATCTTAGCTGTAGCCTCTAAGAGAACTCCCGGACCAGAATTAATCTTGCCTTTTGTTATAGTTGATGGCACACTGCCGTAGGTATCCATGAACTTCTTGGCGAAACGAGACATCTCTAAAATATCGTTCAAGTTAATATCTTCCGCTCTACAGGTCTCTGAAGGTTCAGATGTCGGTCCAAGTGTGAAGCGTATAGGTACAAATTTCGGCTCATCCCCTCTTTGAAGGTGATCTACAATTACATCTACGAAAAGCCGGATCAGCTCAGCCGGAGAGACAGATGTTCCGTCGATAACTTGCCAATCATTATGTTCGGATGCTCTTCTCGCTAAATCAAAGATCTGTTCTAGCTTCAACCTTCGTTCTTTGGGTTCACGATATAATTCTGCAACTTCCCTAAAAGTAACTACTTTAAGATTCGGATGATCCAGAATAAAACTTAGAAACTTCTGAAAAGCTTGAAGTGATTCTTTAATCTTTTCTTCATCTCTTAAAGGCGCCGGTACAGGCTCTCCTCTAGGTTGCCTCCCGTTAGAAAAGTTTACGGCGTCCCAAAATTCTTCAGTAACGAACTTGCATGGATGCATAACGATCGTAATTAGTCCACCGTTAATTTTAGAATTATAAATATTGTCAAATCTCGATTTTAACAGATCAAGATCAGCGAAGGTCGAATGTTCCGGAAAGCTCATAGCCGCCTTAAAGCATAGACAGCCGCAAAACCATACCGGATTATCTCGAAAGATCCCATCTACATAAGTAGGTACACCCATCTCCATAGAGGCATAAGGGGTTTGGGGCGCCCAGCTTCCACCAGGCTGAATGAAGGCGGAGGGTTTTACACCGAATGTTTCTTCTATATGTGCTATTCCCGGGCCTTCGCGTCTCTTGACCTCCTCGACTCCTTCATCCCATTCTTTATCTTTGAGATACTCCGATATGACCGGATGGATTGAGTGAAGGTTTGACTGGTATGCCACGTCGTGCCTTTTAAGAGCCTCTAAAACGTCGGATCTGCCTCGTCTTTCTAGGACTCTTACTTTCTCGCCGACTATGCAAAAAGATCCTTTTACGCCGAACTGATCTAAAATATCTGTGAGATCCAATAAGACATCATCAGCTTCTGGGGTTATGAAATCTTCAGTGTCAAATTGAAAAGCCACATAAACGTTTTTCATCCAGCATCGCCTCATCTTCTAACACATACGAAACCTTTCAATATTTTTCTTTTCTCCCCCGTATCACGCCGGTAAGCGTTTCTCATCGGGAGTTTTTGTTGGAATCTACTTTTCGTCTATACAATATCGTTCAGCGGTCCCTTTGATTGGCCGTCTAGCTGCAACATCCCCCGCGAGAGTTTTAATGGTATTGAAAAACCTGTTAAGGATAGGGAATCTTATGAGTCTGATTTCGAGATTCTCCTTAGATAATCTTCAAGATCCTCGATTCTCTTCAAGATTACATCGGAGTAAGCTATTATCCATGGGCTTGGATCTTCGATCTCACAGATGGTTACCGTCTTCTTGCCTATACGCTTCGCATAGAA
Organism: uncultured Candidatus Bathyarchaeia archaeon; assembly: GCA_964502685.1. Classification (GTDB taxonomy): domain Archaea; phylum Thermoproteota; class Bathyarchaeia; order Bathyarchaeales; family DTEX01; genus B63. Next base: position 2,273 of record CAZCXS010000038.1, on the reverse strand, counting down.
AAGCTCCATGCATGTCCCGGCTGAGAGGCGAGGTAAATACGCTACGAGAATATCACAACGCTCAATATCCCTAAGGTCTCTTCTGATGAAGCCAAAAAGGTCAGTTTTACGCCTCCAATGAGCATCCTCCATTCTGTATATAACTTTCTCTCTAAGCCAGGGATCTATGGGCTTGAAACCCTGACGTCTACAGATCCTCCGAAGAACATCCCTATAGGACTGGTCTTCCTCCATGCCTTGAATAGGTCCAGAAATGAAAATCTTCTTCATAACTAAAGCCCCGAAAGAATCTTGAATGCTAAATTAGTCTTTATTCCCCCTCTATAGAACTATGAATTCCACGCATCCCCATATACGGATGGTCTCCTCTCCATGTTCTATCCATCCTCTCGAGATAACTCGATATTTTCCAGGAGAAAACGGCTTCTCATCTAGTCTGTATGTTATCCGCGCCTCTTCTTTTGGATTGAGGCTTGTGATCACTTGTAAACTTATCATTCCTGTATAGAACCTCCAAGATTCCCCATCCCATCTTTCAAAGTATGCGCCGTATACGGAGTTTCCGAAGGTAAACGTCTCATTCGATAGATTTCGAACTGTGATGGTTAAGGTATCATCTTGTCGATAGACGTTTTTATCCACTGTAACATTCAGGAGATGAAAGTAATCATTACGGATGATCATCCCGTCCTTTTCAAAACTGCTTATCTCATAAAATCTTTTAATGTAAATTTTAAACTCGCCCAGATGATCGGGTATTTTTTCCTTATCAATCACGCAATCATCCACATAGACAGCTATCCCCACAATATGGTTATTCTCATCTCTAGCAATCCCCGCACCGACCACGCCAACGAGACCTAGTAGCTTCCCTCTATTCTTCTCAAGGATCTCGATTATCCTTACATCCGCAGGTTTTATGCCAAGCTGAGCGAAGAATGCTATTCCAAGAACCGCCAAGATCCCTAATGCCATCAGGGCCTTCTTCCTATTCATGTCGATCATGTTTAACAACGTCTGAGCGGCTCTAAAAGATTTTGATAGCATCCAAATCCCACAGTATTTAGGCTGGCTTTCCTAAGAGAAAGTAAAGAAAGGTTAAAGCCTAAAGAGATAAATGCTCAGAGCTGGTTGTTGAATTCCCATATATCATCTTTTTGGGTTGATTGACCATTTTGTTCCCTGAGGGGTATCCTCAAGAATCACCCCGATATTCTTTAGCTTCTCACGTATATCATCAGCGATCTCCCATTCTTTTCGCTTCCGCATCTCAGCCCTCACATCTATAAGTACATTGATCAGATCTCTGATAAGATCGATTCGGCCGGCTTCCCGCCTATCTTCACTCCATCTTATTCCAAGAACATCCAGAAGATCAGTAAATATTTTGGAGATCTGCTGCTTTATCGATTTCTCAATTGTTTCGTTTGCATCCGCGTAGTTATTTATCGCTCTCACGATGCTGAACAACGCAGAGATCGCTAGGGGCGTGTTAAAGTCATCATCCATGGCCTCCTCAAATCTTTTCTTTCCCTCCTCAACCTCGAAGAGTAATCTTTCATCCTCAGATGTCCGCGAATCTCTTTCGGGAAGACCATTAAGCCTCTCTAAGGCTCTAAGTAGCCTCTCAAGGTTTCTTTCAGAAGTCTTCAAGGCTTCTCTGTTAAAATCGAGGGGGCTCCGATAATGGGCTGAGATCAAAAAGAATCTTAAAACTGTGGGGCTGCACATCTTTAAGGCATCCCTGACCGTTATGAAATTGCCGAGGGACTTCGACATCTTTTCACCCTCGACCGTGAGCCACTCATTGTGAAGCCAGTACCTAACGAAAGTCTTCCCCGTTACGGCTTCCGCCTGCGCAATCTCATTTTCATGATGAGGAAAAATCAGGTCTTTTCCACCCATGTGAATATCTAAGGTCTCACCCAGATACTTTTGGGCCATTGTTGAGCACTCAATATGCCATCCAGGCCTTCCCTTCCCCCATGGGCTGTGCCATCCCGGCTCCCCGGGCTTCCATCCCTTCCACAGAGCAAAATCGGCGGGGTTCCTCTTCTTCGGGTTTACCTCTATTCTTGCCCCCATCTTCAAGGCTTCAGCCTTGTTGCCTGAGAGCTTGCCGTATTCTTCGAATTTCGAGACATCGAAGTAGACGTCGCCGTCAGCCACATATGCGTATCCCTTCTCAACCAAGGTTTCGATAGCCTCGATGATCTCAGGAATATGCTGAGTCGCACGGGGCGTGACATCAGGCCTCTTAACGTTTAGCTTAG
>CAZCXS010000037.1:0-6514 GCA_964502685.1 uncultured Candidatus Bathyarchaeia archaeon | reverse complement strand
TACATACATTTGTCGCGTTCCCTCATGAGTTGAGTCTATGCATATTTTCTTTCCGTCATGGCTCCAACGTGGATGCAGATCACATCTTATCTCCCCCTTCAGCTCCGGCTTCGAGTAGAACCTTCCAATCTCTATAAGCCTATCCTCGTCTGGACTGTATAGTAGCAATTTGCGGGTATTAGCGATATCTGGATACGTGTCTGTAAGTATCCATCTGCGGTCAGGCGAGTAGGAGCAGTGTCCATCTACGGTTAAGATTCCCCCGCCTACTATTTCAAGATCCTCGCTTTGATCCTTAAATAAGAAGAAATAGTCTCCTATCCCCCTTTTACGGGCCCACGCTAGAATATGCTTAGAATCACGCCAATCGAAATGTGAGACCATATCATCGTCAGCCAGTAAATAGATGTCTTCTCCGCTGGTATTCGCCGTTAAGAGACGGGTCTTCCATGGCTTCCCAAGTTCAGGTGACCAGCGATGTAGAAATATGAACCTATCATCATCTGGGTTAAAGAGCAAGTGATTGAACCAATGGATTGCTTTATCCATGTCCGATCTCGGATTTAATCTTGCCATCTGATCTATCGAGATTATCAGCTCAGCCTCGCCGCTCTTCAAGTCTAAAATGTATATGCCATCCTCTTTAGGAGCCTTCTCCTCAACGCTTGGATCTGGAACCCCAACATACCCATATCCAGGCCTTGTTCTGGCGAGTCTAGAGAAATTTAGAGTTAACGCCTTCCTTCCATCATGGCTTAAGGTATAAATCGGCAGTGGCAGGGTGTATGAGTCTCCGCTCTCAATGTCAAGTACTATGGAGACGAATTTCCCGTCTTTACGGTCATTATAGATGATTTTCCGTCTACTTCCGGGCATCCATTGCAGCATGCAGCCCTGCTGCCAATTCCAAGCATGTGTTACGGCAAGAGCCTCGAAAGCATAATTTTCCTCCGGATTCAGGATGCCTATTGTAGCTATGTCGCTCGGTTCCGGAGGCCTATTCTCGAATGTTGTCTGAAGAGCCAGCATGTAATGATCTTCAATATCCCATGGGGACTTGTCGTAATACCCAAAGAAGTGATATCTATGCTTATCGGTGACACGCTTAACAGGAGCATTAAAAACCTCAGTAGGCATAAATCCTCACCCATCTCCTGGTCGCTTCTTTTTCCTTAATAAAAGTGTGGGGAATTGTGATCTTTCTTTTCTCTCTTCGGCAGCTAGTCATTTCAATAATCGATGTTTCCGTTAGCCTTTTTTACTTGAAAAGGGTGAAAGATAATATCCCAGAACAGGTGTCTATCTTGAGGGTTGTTGTGACGGGTGGATGCGGCTTTATCGGAAGCAATCTCGTTGAGAGGCTTGTGAAGGAAGGAGTCTCCGTCGTCGTCTTCGATAATCTTCATACGGGCAGCCTGAAGAACATTGAGGGGCTGGATGTTGAATTCTTTAATGAGCCGTATAGTAAGCTCGCCGAGATCGTCCCCGAGGCGGAGGTAGTCTTCCATCTGGGGATTCCCTCTTCAAGCCCGATGTACAAGAAGAATCCGAGGCTGGTAGGTGAGGCGATTAACGACGCGATTGAGATCTTCGAGTACGCAAAGAAGAGCGGATGCAAGGTTGTCTATGCAAGCAGCAGCAGCATCTATAATGGTAATCAGGTTCCCTATCGGGAGGATATGCCCATCTACGTCACGGATTTCTATACGGAGTGCCGATACGCCATCGAGAGGACGGCGAAGCTCTACAATGTCCTCTTCGGAGTTAAGAGCGTGGGGATGAGGTTCTTCAGCATATACGGCCCGAAAGAGGAGTTCAAGAAGCAGTATGCCAACATAGTTTCCCAGTTTCTCTGGTCGATGCGGAGAGATGAGCCGCCTGTCATATTCGGAGATGGGACTCAGACGAGGGACTTCACGCATGTCTTTGATGTCGTTGATGCTCTGCTTCTGGCATGGAGGAAGGACTTTGAATGTGAGATCTTCAATGTAGGAACAGGCGTCGCCCATAGCTTCAACGAGGTTGTCGATCTCCTTAACGAGCTCTTAGGAAAGAACATAAGACCCATATACAAGCCGAACCCGATTAAGAATTACGTCTACCACACGTTGGCGGATACAACTAAGGCTGAGAAGATACTTGGATTCAAGGCTAAAATATCCCTCGAGGAGGGGTTGCGTTCTCTTCTTTGATGTTAAGTATCCTATTTTGTGCTCTTCTATGGATAAGAGGATGCGCAGGAAAAGAGCACGTATAGGATATGTGCAGATATGCTCGTGAATGTACAAAAATGATCGTGCTTTATAAAGGAAAAAATTTCCGCAAACAATAAAAAGTTGACAGATGGAAAGCCTCCTTTAATCCGATTTTGACACAATTCTTATATTCTGGGTAAAAGTAGAAACCTTTCGGTGAATAAATTGAGTGTTGAAAAAGCCCTAGAAGAGATCTCCGCTATAGAGGACTTCATCAGGCCTTATGAGTATCAGTCTTATGAAGCGACAAGGGTGCTGAATGATCTTGCCGCTCTCCGGAATGCTCTGAACAAGATGGATAAAGAAGGCATTAGAAGCGCCATAGAGAAGTTATCGACGCTTGAAGCTCAAGCTGCACCTTACAGAGGCTTCGGTCCAGTCGATGAAGCCTTGAAGCATGCACAGAAACTGAAAGAGGAATTGAAGAAACTTCTAGAAGAATGACAGGCTCCTCTCAGAGGTGTTATTAAAACTATTCATCCCCAATTACTCTTTTTGAACGTTCAGAGGAGTCGACTACAAAACGAGATGTTCAAGTCATCTATGAGAAGAAGTCCTCACCGAATTTGATATGCTTCAATACTTCTTCTTCATTGATCTCGACGCCTATCCCAGGCTTCTCCGGCAGAGTTAAATAGCCTCGGTCTATCAGAGGCTTCGGCTCCCTTACAAGATCCTCCCACCATGGAAAGTCTTGGAAGTGATGCTCCAGAGCGATGAAGTTCTTCGTCGCCGCGCATACATGTGCGGTTGCAACGGTCCCGATGGGGCTCGTCATGTTATGGGGGCCGCATGGAATATAATACAGATCAGCCATGTCCATTACTGCCTTGAACTCTAGGAGTCCTCCTGTCGAGCGTGAATCAGGCCCAATTATGCTGGCGGCCTGTTTCTCAATGAGACCTCGAAACTCGTATCTCGATGCGAGTTGTTCTCCAGTTGATATAGGTGTCCGCGTGGCTTTCTTAACCTCTAAAAGAGCATCGAAGTTGCGGCCGGGAATAGGATCCTCAAGCCACCAAATATTGAACTCTTCCAGCCTGTTAGCAAGCTTAATCGCATCGTTAACGCTGTATTTGCCGTGGCAATCAACCGCCAGAGGCATCTCTTCACCTATTACATCCCGTACCGCCTTAACCTGATCTACCATAAGATTGATTTCAGCAGCTGAGAGGGAACGGTTAAACCCCATCTCCTGATGCTGCGGCGCATCGAGATCGATCTTCATCGCGTCGAAGCCACGGCTGAGCACCTGCCTGGCTCTCTTAGCGAAGTCCTCAGGATCTGAACTGCCTAAACCCCAGCCGTATGGGCCGCCGGAATCAGCGTACATCCGGATTCTACGGCGGTATTCTCCTCCGAAAAGCTTGTAGAGGGGGGCGCCTAGATCTTTACCCAGAATGTCCCAGCAGGCGATTTCTATCCCGCTTCGAAATCTCCCACCGACGAGATGCTGAATTCGATTAAGGTTTGTTGGATCTTCCCCTATTAATCTCGGCTTGATTGCTTCCAGGGTCTCCACAAGTCTCGGGGCGGCGAATGTCTCCCCATAGCCGTCTATGCCCTCGTCGGTGATCACCCTGATTAAAGCCCATCCATAGTCCTTGGGCACAGGGGTAGGCCAGGGACCAGTATTCACAACCGCGATCTTTATATCCCTAATCTTCATTTCAGGCACATCTAACTACTCGTTCTTAAGCTGAGTTGACTTCCGGATCGAGCGTCCTTTCCTCTTCATCTCCCATTGATCCGGAGCTTCCGCATCTCTGCATTAAACCACTCAATAATTAACTTTTTTCCTATTTGCTAGAAGGAAAAATCTTCTTTCTTGAAGGTCTAAAATGACGAAAAGAAGGATTAAGGGGTGAAAATCGATAAAGGGCGATGTGCTGCCCTCGAATTGAGGCCTGAGCCTCATGCAACCCACTGGGCGATTATACATATGGCTATCAACGCGACGGCTAAGATCACCACGATCTCTGGGCGAACCCTTATTCCAGGAGTATCCTCCTCGAAGAATCTAAGTAAACCCGCACCGGTCGCAGGCATGGGGGCTCTCTGTTCTCTCCTCCTTCGTCTTCTGCTGCTCATGGCATTTCCATCCACACATCAAAATAAAAGAAGCATCGATGCCTAATTAAATTTTGTTCCTTTCAGGCTTAAACCTTCCATGCGGACGCTCTTAACGACGCCGGTTTTATCGGAAGCCTCAGACTCGCAGCCTAAGCGGAGTTTTTTTATTAGCCTCATGAGTAAATATAGGATATGCAGACTAGATACATCTTCATCACCGGCGGAGTCATTTCTGGATTAGGTAAGGGGATAGTCACCTCCTCTATTGGTAAGATGCTTCAATTTCGAGGTTTCAAGGTAACGGCATGCAAGATTGATCCGTACATTAATTATGATGCTGGGACTCTAAGGCCTACTGAGCATGGAGAAGTCTGGGTTACTGAGGATGGAGGTGAAATCGACCAGGACTTGGGACATTATGAGCGTTTTCTCGACATAAACATACCGAAGAGCCATAACATCACAACGGGCCAAGTATTCTACGAGGTCATCAAGAAGGAGCGGGAAGGAAAATATCTAGGCCAGACCGTTCAGCCAATCCCCCACGTAACCGATGAGATTAAAAGAAGAATAAGAAAGGTGGCTGAGGAGTCCAAGGCGGACTTTGTCCTAGTCGAGATCGGAGGAACAGTCGGAGACTACGAGAACGTCCTCTTCCTCGAAGCAGCCCGACAGATGAGGCTTGAGAAGGAAGAGGTTCTCTATGTACATGTGGGCTACTTGCCTGTTCCGAAGAGCCTGGGGGAGATGAAGACTAAGGCTGTTCAGCACTCGGTTCGTGAGCTCGGAAACTTCGGGATTCAACCCGACTTCATAATCGGCAGAGCGGATACCTATCTGGATGATGTCAGAAAAAAGAAGATCGCTCTTTTCTGCAACGTAAATGAGGAGGATGTGATATCCGACCCTGAGATCGAGAATATTTACAAGTTGCCTCTGATCTTTGAGGAAGAGAGATTCGGCGACAAGATACTCTCAAAATTCGGCATACCACCCATAAAGCCGCGGAACGAGGAATGGAAGAGGTTCATCAAGAAAGTCGAGAACATAAAGGAAGCCGTGAAGGTCGGGATAGTCGGGAAGTATTTCGACATAGGAAGGTTCCGCCTCCCAGACTCCTACATCTCAGTTATAGAGGCAATAAAACACGCATCTTGGCATAACGATAGAAAACCGATCATCGAATGGATCGACTCTAAGACCTTCGAAGAAAAGAAGGAAGCCCTCTCCATACTGGACAATGTCGACGGCATAATCGTCCCCGGCGGCTTCGGAAAGACAGGCATCGAGGGGAAAATCATGGCGATAAAGTATGCGAGGGAAAACAACATCCCATTTCTGGGCTTATGTCTCGGCCTGCAACTAGCGGTCGTCGAGTTTGCGAGGAACGTCTGCGGACTGAAAGATGCCAACTCAACCGAGATAGACCCGGATACGCCGCATCCCGTGATCGACCTCCTGCCTGAGCAGAAAAAGATACTTAAGAAGTCGAAGTACGGAGCTACAATGCGGCTTGGAGGGCAAATCGTTAAGATTAAACCCGGCACATTAGCCCATCGCTTATACAAACGAACCGAAGTTATCGAAAGATTCAGACATAGATACGAGATTAACCCGGAGTATGTTGACCTCCTCGAATCAAACGGTTTTGTATTCTCAGGTATGACCCCCGATAACAGAATCATGCAGATGGGGGAGATTCCAAAGCATAGATTCTTCATAGGAAGCCAATTCCACCCAGAGTTCACGTCGAGGGTTCTTAAACCCAACCCTCTCTTCAACGGGTTCATCCAGGCCTGCATAAAGAGGAAAACATGAAACTTTATTGAATAAGCAGGGCTGAAAATCCCCTCAGCCGATCTTATCTCTCTTATCCCTTAAATAGAATAGGTGATGAAAAGCGAAACCTTTTTCTAAAAAGGGCTCGTTAAACTATCGGAAGCTTAAGGAATGGTGAGGATATCTTTGAAGATTGGGGTTCTAACAGGAGGAGGCGACGCCCCCGGCCTTAACTCCGCCATAAGAGCCATAGTAAAGAAGTCGGAGAAGTACGGCTATGAAGTGATAGGAATCCGCCGTGGCTGGGCAGGCCTTCTAAGCATGGATACCGTAAAACTGGAGTACGAAAATATAAAGGACATAATACATCGAGGCGGGACGATTCTGAAGACTTCCCGTACAAACCC
>CAZCXS010000036.1:0-6532 GCA_964502685.1 uncultured Candidatus Bathyarchaeia archaeon | reverse complement strand
TTGAATTTTCACCCAGATCGATCCGCGACCTAATAGATAACGTTTGCAGGTTCCGTGAGAACATGGCGCCGATACTGGCAGACGCGAGATTCCCGATGCGGTATGCAACTTTGGTGGGTAAGGTTGACGTTATATACTGCGATATCGCTCAGCCGGAGCAGGCCGGCATCCTGGCTGACAATGCGAGGATCTTCCTTAAGAGGGAAGGCTGGATTCTGCTTGCGGTTAAGGCGAGAAGCATAGATGTCACTAAGGAGCCGTCGGAGATTTACAGGAGGGAAATCGATGTTCTCAGAAGGGAAGGGTTCCGAATCTTCGAGGTTATTAATCTTGAACCTTACGAGAAAGACCATGCGATGGTTATAGCCCAGTTTAAAGCGTAATCCGGCCTGTAATTAGAATCGGCCGAATCCTACGCTTGGAAGATTCGCACGTCTCGGTTACATCTAAGCCAGCGGTTCCCCTTCTATCCAAGCATATACGATGAAGAGCTAAGGATAGCTTTTAAATTCTTCAACGCCTTGCATAACCGTTTATTGGTGAAGGGAATGTCGAGGTTAAGGATCGGAGCGCAGCTCATAATATGGAGACGAAGAGTAGAATCTGATCTCCTAGGAGTCTTAGATGAAGTATCCTCTCTGGGCTATGAAGGTATAGAATGCGGAACAGGCGTATTTAACGCGGTCTCCGACGCTAAGCAAGCTCTCGCATCACGAGGGCTGAGCCTTGCAGGTTTACACACAGGCATCAGCTCCATAGATAGAAAAGAAGTGGAAAGAGCTATAGCTACTCTTGAAGATCTTGGAGGCCGATACCTTATATTCAGCGGTGCAGGTGGAAGGGAGAATACTGATGAAAATTATTTGGAGAACTCGAGGCGACTTGAAGAGTATGGAAGACTCGCTGGGGAGCATGGCATAAGAGTCTGTTATCATAATCATTGGCAGGAAATCGTGAACGATGAGAGGGGAATACGCCTAATCCTTGAGAATACGGATCCGGAACACGTCTCTCTTTGTGTTGATACCTACTGGGTCAAGCACGGCGGTGAAGACCCGCTGGAATTCATAGAAAGACATAAGGACCGCGTAGTTTACCTCCACTTGAAAGATGGAACAATAGAGGGGATGAGGAAAACCCCACCGGAATTTATCGAGTTAGGTCGAGGCGTTATAGATTTTCCCGCGATACTTGAAATCGCTAAGTCGCTTAATATAGAGTGGGCAGTGGTCGAACAGGACAGGACCAGTTTGACGCCTAAAGAAAGCATGGCTATAAGCAGAAGATACTTGAAGGAAAACTTCGGATTATAAAAAAGGGGTGTTCCCCCGTCGGGAAACAGCAAAACAGGCTCAGCGTAGGCTAAGTTATCTCGGCGCCTGTAACGCTCATTACAAGCCTTCCATGCTTTACCCCTTTGCAGCTCAGAATCTTGTCCGCTATCTCCCTTATTTCCCCTGGGTATCCCCTCACAGCGAGGATCTCCATGCAGTTCCGTTCATCGATGTGCGTATGCATTGTTGAAATGATGTTTCCGCGGCATTCATGCTGAATATCGAGAAGCCTGTCAAGTAGACCCCTCGATTCATGATCATAAAGAATGGTCAGCGAACCCATCACTTCCCTGTCAGACTTTTCCCACTCCCTCTCTACTATGAAATTCACAATTAAATCCCGTATAGCCTTCGAACGGCTCTTGTAAGATCTCTCCCTGATAGCCTGATCGAACCTCTTCAGGAGATCCCGGCTTATCGAGACGCTAAACCTGACAGTCTTAGCCATCCGTTCCCCTCCCATCCAAACATACATTCGAGACGCATAATAACTAACGGTTAAACCTGCGAGATTCAAGTAAAATTAGAGACGAATCGGTATTTAAACTATTTAAAGAAAAAATCCAGCGGTAAAGAGAAGATTCAGAGACGCGTTTTTAGAAAAGAAGAATCCCAACATTCAATCATGACGAGCGATCAGCCGAGATAATCTTGGCTCTTCCGAGAATCTCAATCACATCCTCATCTGTAAGGTCATACCAGTTCCGGTAGGCATCTGCCACCGCGAATACAGGCCCGCTTCTTATGTTTAAGCAGAATATCTCATCCACCTCGTCTGAGAGGAGATTGATGGCGCCTGCGGAGGCGGTAGGCACCGCCACGATTACCCTCCGAGGCTCCTTCTTTTTTATTGATCTCGCCGCCGCCAGCATCGTGAAGCCTGAAGCCAACCCATCATCAACCAATACGGCAACCCTTCCTCTCAAATCAGGCATAGGCCTGTCTCCCCTGAACTTTCTGACCCTTTCCCGGAGAATCCTCTGAGTCTTTAAGATCGACTCTTGAATCATCTTTTCTGTCAGGCCCAAACGTTTGATGAGAACCTCGTTTAGGACAATTTCACCATCCCATGTTAAGGCTCCGAATCCAGCTTCGGTATTCCATGGTATCTGAATCTTCCTAACGATGATTACATCCATAGGGACCCCGAGCTCCTTAGCAACCATGTATCCTACTGGAACGCCGCCGTCTGGTATAGCCAGCAGAACCACATCCTCCCCAGATATGTAATCCTGAAGCTTCTCAGCTAGAAGCCTGCCTGCGTGAAACCTATCATCGAATATGAATCTACGTTCCCTGTAAGATGGTTCCTCAACGATCTTTGCCAAGTTCCGACTTCCCCTCAGGAAAACAATAGGCAGCTCCAGATTTAACCCTAGCTCTGAAAGAAGGAGAAATTTTTTGGGTTTTCGATGTATTCGTTTCTCGATTGTTAAGATGTTTTTGGCGGCGGGGAAAATTTTTCCTTTATAAAGCATGTGCATAAGTGTACATGCATGTCGTAATATGCTCATTCGCAGATGGTCACCTCTCTGTTAACTGGAGATTCAAGAAGCAAGGCCGTTAGCTTAAGCCTGATCGAGGCGAGAATAAAAGGAATCCGCAATGCCGAGTTAAGGATGTTAAACATTTAAATTTAATGTTTATGTTTATTTTTATGGTGATGTGGATGGCTAAGACGACTATTACGCTTAGAGAAGATGTATATGAGGTGTTAAAGAGGAAGTACGGGCCGAGGGGCATATCAAAGGCAATAAACGAGATATTGGCGGAAGCTCTTCTCAAGGGAGAAAGCATGTTCGGTACGATGAAGAAGACTTCGCTTAAAGACTTGAGAGATCACAGGGATAGAATATGAGATATGTGATTGACTCTTACGCTTGGCTCGAATATTTTATGGGTACGGCCGCTGGTGAGAAAGTTAAGGAAATAATAGACTCCGCTGCTGATGAGAAATTAACACCAACAATATGCATAGCGGAGATATATGCCAAAGTCCTCCGAGTGGAAGGACTAGAGAAGGCAGAAACTCAAAGGAGATTCATCAAATCACGAAGCGCTTTAATCCCCTTAACTGAAGAGATAGCTATTGAAGCCGCTAAGATAGATGTCGAGATGAAGAGGAAGATCCCAGGCTGGGGACTAGCTGACTCGATTGTTCTGAGCACCGCTAGAAGAAAGAAAGCGAAGATACTAACAGGCGACGAACACTTCTTAAACCTTCCAGAAACAAAATTCATCAAATAACATAAGAAAGACCTTTTGAGTGTTATTTTCTCGGAAAGGCCTTAAAGGAGGCCATTCAATAAATTAAATTTAGGATCATTTGTTTTGGTGGTAAGTTTATTGCCGCTTAATGAGATGAGGAAGGATTATATTTTAGATCGATGGGTTGTGATCGCTACGCAGAGAAAGCGGAGACCAGTGGACTTTGTAAAAACAAAGGAGGGGAAGAAGAGGCTTTCCCCATGTCCTTTTTGCCCGGGAAATGAGCATTTAACCCCGCCGGCAATACTTGTATACCTGAAGAGAGATGGAAAGATAATTAAAGAGAAAGATCAAGACGGCTTCCGCCATAGAGATTGGTTGGTAAGATGCGTCTCTAATCTTTACCCCGCGTTTACACCGCAGTCCGGTAAAGAATTGAGAACCAATAGAAAAGGGCAATTCGATTCTATGGGGGCTCTCGGTCACCATGAAGTACTTATTGAATCGCCCGATCATGATGAACATCCCGGCGTAGCAAAAATCTCTCAGCTCATTCTCGTTCTAAAAGCCTATCAAGATAGATTCGAGGCTCTTTCATCCTGTGATTACGTTAGGTACGTCTCAATCTTCAGAAATCATGGGTTTGATGCCGGTGCCTCCCTCTCCCACGCCCACACGCAGATCATGGCCACGCCGATCATCCCCAGGATCATAAAGGAAGAATTGAGCAAATCCGAGAGTTTCTGGGATGAGAATGAAAGGTGCATATTCTGCGATATTATTGAAAAGGAAAAGAAAAGCCCACGATTAATCTGGCAGAGCAGCAGTTTCATCGTCTTTGCTCCATGGGCAAGCGTCCACCCATTCGAGTTTTGGATATTCCCAAAAAGGCATCAACCAACCATTCTAGAGATGAACTCGAAGGAGATCAATGAACTTGCAGTAACCCTCAGACTCTGCTTCGGCGGTCTTAGAAAGCTTCTAGGAGACCCCTCATACAATTTCGGTTTTCACATGACGCCTCACCGACTCTTTCATTGGCACATCGAAGTTTACCCGAGATTAACAGTTTGGGCAGGCTTCGAGAAGAGCACGGGCATGTTCATAAACGTGGTTTCCCCCGAGGAGGCTTCTTTAAGCTTAAAGGACGCAATAATGGAAGAGAAGGAAAAATTGACCAGCCCATAGTCTACGTCGTTAGCCATAAAAATGCAACGCTTTTAAATCGTCTCGGAATCCGCATCCTCCGCGAGTCACGAAAATCAGGCTTAAAAGGATAAAAACGGGAAGTCTAAGGAAGCATCCTGAAAATAAATTCAAAATATCGATTAAATCATTCATAAATCTATTATAAGATAAAGTTTATCAATGCTATTTGTATCTTTTATTTAAAAAGGTGCCAAAGGCGAAATGCCAGATAAACATTATCGAAAAGACATTTTTTGCAGTGCCTATTCTAAAGAGGGCGATCTAGCTCAATTCGCAGTCAAACTTAAGAATACGCCCGGCGCCATAGCCGAGGTAGTAAACATCCTTTATTCTAAGGGCGTTAACATCCTACACGGCTTTCATACCGCTTGTCCAGATCGGGATGAAGCGATCTGCGGATTCTTCGCCGATCTTAAGGATTCAAACGAAAAGGCTGAAAACCTCGTAAAGGAGATTGAGAAGCTAGACGTCACTTTGGATGTTAAATTTTCTAGACCTATAATTGATGGGCTCATTGTGGATGAGATTCACTTTCCGATAATGGTCTTGGATGAAAGAAGCATAGTGATGAAGATAAAAACCATAGCAGGATCCTTCAATAGATTATATGAAAAATTCGGCTCCGGAGCCGGCTTCATTCTTTACGAGATGGGTAGGGCCGCCGGAGAGGATAAAGTCAAAAGTTTATGTGAAATGTATGATCTTGACAAACTGACTGTCTTAAGGGTAATTCTGGCTGAAAGATCCGCTAAGGGCTGGGGAATATCAGAAATCGAGAAGTTTGACGAGGAGAAATCCGAGGCATCAATAGTTGTTCATGAACTGTTTGAATGTTTACCCTTCCAGGGAAAAAGCAAGGAGGCTAAAAGCCAATTCTTCAGAGGCTACTTAGCCGGCGTCCTCAGCCAACTCTTCAACAAGCCTATTCTAGTTGTAGAAGATGAATGCATCGCTAAGGGAGATGAGAACTGCAAATTTATTAGTCAGATTAGTTCAGAGAAGCCTGTTGAATCATGAATCGGTCGTGAACTTTAATCATCAATAAAAGAGAAGTGGAGATTTAATGTCGATTGAAAAGAACCCTCAGGTCTTTCGGCTTTTAGAAAGACTGTTAGACGGCCGAATAACTAAGATTGTTCCGGAATACGACTTAGAGAGTGAGGAAGGATACAGCTATCCTGAAATAGACGCCATACTGGAGACGTCGAGTAAAGAGACCATAAAGATTCTAGATGAACTCTATAAGGAGGGAATCCTGAAAAGAAAATTCTATGACAAAATCTTCTCATGCAAGGAATGTGGAAGCTATAAAGTTAAGATTAACCCTCAATGTCCAGTATGCAAATGCTCCAACATCTCTAAAGGCCGAGCTATCGAGCATCTCGAATGCGGATACGTAGGCCTAGAAGAGAATTTCAAAACAGAAAAGGGACTCGTCTGTCCGAAGTGCGGCAAAGAATTGAAACAGATCGGAGTCGATTATTCAAGAGTCGGCACGCTCTACGAATGTCAAGAATGTAAAGAGAAATTCAGCGAACCGACGAGCATGCTACGTTGCATGAAATGCGGAGCGATATTCCCCCAAGAAGAAGTAATCGAGAAAAGCATTTATAGTTACACTCTTAACGAAGCGATGAGAAACAAGATTCTCCTCCAGATTAGGCCTAAACGCCTCATTGAGAATCTTCTGAGAAGCGAAGGATACGAGGTTAAAAGCTCCGTCCCAATAGTCGGTCAGTCCGGCGTAAGGCATGAATTAGACATATACGCGGTGAAGAAGA
>CAZCXS010000035.1:0-6647 GCA_964502685.1 uncultured Candidatus Bathyarchaeia archaeon | reverse complement strand
TCACTTTGGTTTTGAAAGAAGTCGTTTCATTGAATAGGTCTGTTCTACGTGTTTATTTTCTAGATTTTGGGTCAATATTCTTCTTTTTGGCGACATGTATTTCGTGATGTTCACATGGAGTATCTCAACATGTTATATTGGGATGCGCGCAGCGTCCAGATTAAGCGATCCTCTTGTCCGTGTTTAGGACACACAAAATCTTAAATCTAATTATCTAATATTCTGTATAGACATGGATGGATCATGACTGTGGGGAAATTCGAGAAAGACATCACGTACTTGGTAAATAAGCTATGTGAAGGCGAAGACGGCTACATCTCCAGAGAGATAAAGAGGCTTGGGGAATCCCTCATATCTCTGCACAGGAAGAATATGGTTAAGATAAATCACTCAGTTATGGAGCTTGTCTGCGCTAAGTACTTAATCTCAGCTGGTTACTACGTCGAACTGGAAAGGGTTCTTGACAGTCTCTCCTGTGATATATATGCTCAAAAGGGTCTGGGTGCTCTGATAGTAGAGGTTGAAACAGGATTCATTCCCCCTGAACATGCGCTGTATCCCATGACTTATATCAAGGCAAGAATCGCAAGCAAAATAACCCGTTACAGCGGGTACGCTGAGAAATTTGGGCTCGCCGTCCCACCGCATTATGCTATGCCCATTCCACCTGCACTCCTTGAGCCCCCAAGAGCTAGGAAGGAAAAGGACATAGAGGACATCAAGGCTCTATGCGATCTCTATTACAGCAATCCTCCGGTGAGCCTTGAAGAGATAAGAAACGCGCGGATTCACGCAGTTTATGTGCTTGATGTTGAGAACGGTATTGTGGAAGAAACCGACCCATCTACTTACATGAATATGGTTGAACCCATGTTTTATGGAGTTGAGAAGCTAAATCCTCGTTTTTCCAAAATCGTTAAGAGTCTATAAAAAGAGAATTCTCCGAAAAAGGCGAATTGAATCTTAATGTAGGGGGAGAATCGAGCATCTCAGAAAAGCGAGGGGAGAGAATTGAGAATCTACTTCAGCGTCTGCGGAATCGGACTTGGACATGCTGGACGATGCATACCTATTGCCAGGGAACTTGAAAAGAGAGGGGCAGAGGTAATGTTCTCCACCTACAGAGATGCAGTCAAATATATCGAACACGCGGGATTTCCGCTTGTTAATGCTCCTCCGGTGGGATTCGTCGTTAAGCCTGATGGAACCGTAGACTTTAGGCAGACAGTGGCCAATCCAGGTCCGATTTTGGCGTCATTCACTTTGACGAAGCAGATCGAATTTGAGATTAGATACATCAGAGCTTTCAAGCCAGATGTTGTAGTCTCCGACTCCCGTGTGTCTCCGCTTCTAGCGGCGAAGATGCTCGGCGTCCCCGACGTATGCATCCTTAACCAGTTTCAAATAATAATCCCCCGAAGGTCAAGGCTATTGAGGCTGGCTAAACTCGTTGACACCGGGGCCCTCGCGGTTATCGGCAAGTTATGGACTAGCGGCGCAACCCACTTGATGATACCTGACTTTCCACCACCGTACGTGCTTTCCGCTGGAAACTTGAGGATACCTAAATCATATCAAAAACGCGTAAAGATCATCGGGCCCATTCTACCAGTCCATCCGGATGATCTACCGAGCAAAGAGGAACTGAGGGAAAAGTTGGGCTTGAGTAACGACTCTCCGTTCATATTCGTCCCCATCAGCGGCCCGGTTAAGGAACGTGCATATATAACTGGGCTGCTGCGGAAGATTGTGATGGATATGCCGTCTGAATATCAGATCGTTATGTCGCTTGGATATCCAAACTACGATGGGAAGCCCATTAAGAAGGGAAATGTGACCGTTTATGGCTGGGTGCCGAATAGATTCGAATATTTAAAGGCATGCGATCTTGTAATATCTAAGGCTGGGCATGGAACTCTAACCCAATCTATGAGTTACGGTAAGCCTATGATTCTGATTCCCACCCCGAGCCATACTGAGCAGCTAAGCAACGCATATAGGCTTCAGGAGCTCGGCGTAGCTGAAGTTTTAGAGCAGCATGATGTGAACAAGGAGACGTTGCTCAGAATGATTCGAAAGATGATGAATGATGATTCCTACAGAAGACGGATGGATGAGATACATAAAGACATCTCTAAACTTAATGGGCTGAAAACGGCTGTAGAGACGATTATGAGGGTCGCTGAGACGCATTAAATGAGATTTGTCATAATCTCCCCTTGAACTTCATGCCCAGAATATAGACTTCTGCGCTTTCCTTTCTGCTGGCTTTCGGCTTAACAGTCTTAACCCAATAAAACATTCTTCTAACTGAGTTTAGAAATCCTGCTTGAAGATCTCCCTGAAAGACTTTGACAAAGAAGTTCCCGCCGACTCTTAAGACGGAGACGGCGATGTCTAATGATCTTTCTGCAAGTTCTATCTGGCGGGCATGATCGATCTCCCATACCCCGGAGACATGTGGCGACGCGTCTGAAAGCACCACATCAGCTGGTCTTGGCAGTATAGCCTTGATTCTCTGAATAACTTCGGGGCTTCTTATGTCTCCCCTGATTGTAATGACGTTGGGGAATCCCAATGGTTCAATCTCGTCTATATCCACTCCAAGCACGAAGCCCGATTCGCCGACGATTCTCCTAGATATTTGAAGCCATCCTCCAGGGGCGGCGCCCAAGTCTACTACGACATCGCCTGGCCGTATAAAACTGAATTTTTCAACTGCTTCTAGAAGCTTGAAAGAGGCGCGAGACCGTAAATCTTCCCTTTTCGCCTTCCTGTAGTAATAGTCCCTCTTGCGTTTTCGGATCCATTCTTTAGGCAATTAGTCGCCACCAGGCGGATCTTTTCCCTTCGCGGAGGATTCAAGTATCCATTGTGTTAACCGGTCACATTCATTCGGGGTTATCCTCCCGCCGGCTCCGCATCTAGCGCTTTCTTCGCAGGTTAGGCAGGGACATGTAAGTATTGAGTCTATCGAGACTGGCTGCCTCTTAGAATAAAGCCTATAGGTCCATCTGCCATTATGTAGCTCGCGTTCCCGGTAGATGAGCCCCCTT
Organism: uncultured Candidatus Bathyarchaeia archaeon; assembly: GCA_964502685.1. Lineage (GTDB taxonomy): Archaea > Thermoproteota > Bathyarchaeia > Bathyarchaeales > DTEX01 > B63. The sequence goes on along the minus strand of CAZCXS010000035.1, from coordinate 3,591 downwards.
CTCTCGAGCTTAATTGAGATTCGGGATCCCTCTCTGCTGGTGGCGTTCATTCTCCGCCACAGCTCAGATTGGAGAACCCCCTTTTTCCCCTGATTCATTATTATTTGTAATGCTTTCTGTTCGAGGTCATTCTGTCTAGGCATTCGATCTTTCCTCTTTTAAATAATTATTTGTTCAAACTAGAATAAAAATTTGTTATATGCTGCCCATTTCGATGTTGTTATGGACCCTTTGAATTGAGCCAATCGAAGTTTATTGATCCTCATATATTTTAGACAGGTGCGTCATAATCTCTTAAGAGAGCTGTGCTATCTACTAATGTATGTAGGGGAACACACAATGAAGGACGGTTACTGCCTCGGAATCGAGAGCACTGCTGACGACTTCGGCGTCGGAATCGTCTCCTTCGAAGGAGAAATTCTAGCCAACGTTAACGACACTTATACGCCGGAAAAGGGAGGCATACATCCACGAGAGGCAGCTAGACACCACGCAAGAGTTGCAGGGAAGGTTCTGACGGAGGCATTCCAGAAGTCTGGGATCAAGCCAAGAGACTTGAGCGCTATCGCTTTTTCTCAGGGTCCGGGCTTGGGGCCCTGTTTGAGGACAGGTGCAACCGCAGCTCGCGCCTTAGCGTCATATCTGAATCTGCCTCTCATAGGGGTGAACCATTGTGTGGCTCACATTGAGATTGGGAAGCTAATCAACAAGGCTGAGGATCCGGTTACTCTCTATGTGTCTGGCGGCAATACGATTGTTGCTGCTTACGAAGCGAAGAGATACCGCGTCTTCGGTGAGACATTAGACATCGCTGTTGGAAACTGCATAGATGTATTTGCTAGAGAGGCGGGATTCAGATCTGAAAGAGGCTTGCCTTTGGGTAGAATAGTTGAGGAGAAAGCTGCGAAAGGCGGAAACTTCATTCATTTGCCGTACACGGTTAAAGGAATGGATCTCTCATTCAGCGGTCTTCTCACTGCTACCGTCAGCTTACTTCATAAGGGTAAGTATCGAATTGAGGATCTCTGCTTCAGTTTTCAGGAGACTATTTTTTCCATGCTGACTGAGGTTACGGAGAGAGCTCTAGCCCACACGGAGAAAAGGGAGGTTCTATTAACGGGAGGCGTAGGCTCAAACAATAGGCTTAAAGAAATGCTTAGAATCATGGCGGAGGAGCATGACGCAACATTTTATAGCGTACCTAAGGAGTACGCTCTGGATAACGGCGCGATGATCGCATGGGTCGGAGTCTTGAGCTATAAACATGATTTGACTATTCCGATCGATAAGAGCTTCGTTAGGCTCAAGTGGCGGCTTGACGAGGTTGAGGTTCCATGGGTTGGTGGAGAAGGTGCTGATTAAGAAGGGAGCAGAGGCAAGTCTATATCTAGAAAATTGGCATGGGCGGAAGGCCGTCCTTAAGAGAAGATTGGTGAAGAAATATCGCGTGCCTGAGCTGGACATGGAAATAAGGATCCAAAGAACTAAGCATGAACCTTCCATAATTCATAAGGCTAAAGAGGCGGGAGTCCCAACCCCGATCATCTATATGGTTGACTTCGCATCGGCGACGATAGTCATGGAGTTCGTTGAGGGAAGAAGACTGAAGGAGATCCTGGATCATCTCCCCTCTGAGGAAAGAAGAAAAATGTGTCGATGCTTGGGGAAGCTCGTAGGTAGACTTCATAAGTCAGGCATAATACATGGGGATCTTACAACCTCGAATATGATATTGACTCCAGAGGGAAGAATAGTCTTCATCGATTTTGGACTAAGCGAGCAGAGTTTTGAATTGGAGGATCGAGGGGTGGACATTCACCTTATGAAGAGGGCCTTATTAAGCACGCACTTCACATATGCCGATGAATGTTTCAAGTCGATTATTGATGGATATATGGAAGTTATCGGGGAAGACGAGACGAAGAAAGTCTTATGCAAAGTCGAAGAGATTGAGAGAAGAGGCAGATATGTTTCTAAAAGATGATGCACTGTGCAATTCAGATAGGAGGATCCAATTTGGCCGGTAAAAAATTTCCTTTAGGAAGACTGATCTTCTTTGTGACAAATAATATTCACAAGTTTAACGAAGCGAGAGGAGTGCTTGCTCAATATAACATCGCAGTCGCTATGCTACGTATGAAGCCCCCGGAAATACAAGATGACGACCTGGAAAACATTGCCAGATACAGCGCACTGGAGGCTTCTAATAGGACGCGGCTACCCTTAATAGTGGAGGATGCGGGATTATTCATAGATGCCCTTAAAGGGTTTCCCGGGCCATACTCCAGCTATGTTTATCGCACCATAGGAAAAGAAGGCGTACTCAGACTGCTTGAAGACAGCGACAATCGGAGGGCTAGGTTTAAATCAGTGGTTGTTTTCTGCAGCCCAGACTTGGAGATAAAATGTTTCAGGGGAGCCGTTGAGGGGAAGATCTCCAGAACTGTCAGAGGGGAATCCGGGTTTGGATTTGATCCGATATTTGAACCTGACGAGCTTCCAGGACGTACTTTCGGCGAATTATCCATGGAAGAAAAGAATAAGATCTCTCATCGTTCACGTGCTCTTCGCAGATTTGCAGAGTGGTACAAGATGAAACTTTAATTTGCCGACAAAGCTTTTAAATAGGATGTCTCTTGTTTTAGAGATTCTAGTGGAGGATGCATAGTGCCGAAGAAGGAGAAAGGGAAGTCGCACTCTACTCGGCCCATAACCCGTAGAAGCCCGAGCTGGTGTAGATACACCTCTGAGGAAGTAGAAGCCTTAGTCGTAAAGCTCGCTAGGGAAGGCAATCCCCCCAGCAAGATCGGCGTTATCCTACGTGATCAATACGGCATTCCACTGGTGAAACCCATCGTCGGGAAGGGCATAACTGAAATCTTGAAAGAGAATAACTTAGCGCCGAGCATCCCCGAGGATCTTGGAATGCTTCTCAGAAAAGCTTCCAGACTCTATGCGCACCTCGAGAGGAATAGGGGTGATAAGCACAACAAGAGAGCTCTTCAGATTGTTGAATCGAAGATTCACCGCCTCTCGGAGTATTATAAGCGTAAAGGCTTAATCCCTAAAGATTGGAAATACACGCCTACCGTTCTCGCCATTAGGTAGATTGGGATCTTCATGGTGGATGAAGAGCGGCAGATCCAGTCTCTATTAGAAGAGACTCGTAAGACAGCTGAAGTAATTCTTGAGCACATTGAGAAAGGAAATTGCATCTCAATTTATTCTCACATGGACGCTGATGGCATTTCAGCCGCCGGAATCATGGGCGTCGCTTTGTCCAGAGTCGAAGCGAAGTTCCGCATCAGAATTGAAAGGTGGTTTGATGAAAGAGTCGCTGACGAAATAGCCAGCGAAAAGGATTCCCTACCGGTTCTGACGGACATGGGCAGCGGATACATCGACATTCTGAACAGGAGCATGAAGGAAAAACCCCTCGTGATACTCGACCATCATCAGCCAAACGGAAAGCCCAACGAATCATTCGTGCATGTTAATCCTCAGAGATTCGGGATCGACGGAGCACGCGACCTAAGCGGAGCGGGAACCACATATCTAACAGCCAGAGCGATCTCGGAACGCAACAAGGAC
>CAZCXS010000034.1:0-6719 GCA_964502685.1 uncultured Candidatus Bathyarchaeia archaeon | reverse complement strand
GGTTATCCTAAAGAGGAAGCCGCTGAGATAGCGCTGAAAACGATCAAGGAATTCTTGGAAGAAGAGGATAAACTTGAAGAAGTCGTCCTCGTGCTTTTCACTCAGCCAAGCCTTCGGATATATGAAAGAAAGGCCGAGGAAGTTCTCACCTGACGAAAGAAGCAGGAGAGTATTCCTCTTTAGAGCCTGATGAATCAGGGAGATCTGCTTCAGATAATAGTTAAGCCGTGTAGTTGAAATGCTGGGGATGTTAAAAAGCGAAGCTGGATAAAATATGGAAGTCCCGAATCTTTCTAGGTATGTAAGATTGTTAAAAAATTTACGTGCAGTAGCTTTCCTAGATCCGGATTTGCCGGTTCCCATCGAGGAAATAAAATGGTTGAAACGCAAATTCAGATATAGAAACATAGGGATCTCGGAAAGCCTCGTAGCGGCTCTTAAAGATGAGGCCAAAGAGTTTTTCCTCAATAGACCCTTTGAGCCTCTAAAGCCTCCATTATTTGAGATTGAAGAATTCTCAAGATTAATTTTGGAAATCGAATCTGAAACTCCAGAATACGTGATCGAATCCTTGATTCTCACTTCCTGCTATGTGAATGCTTTGGTTGTTTTGGGAAGAGATTCGTTTCCGATTTTCAACCCCTTTATAGCTTGGGTGATGAAGTCGACAATAGAGTTGCCTGAATCTGAGGTTAAACGAAACCTCCGCATAATAGGATATGCAATAACGGATTTCCATAACGAAAATGCCGGGAAGGCATATAACGCCTTAAGAGAGATCGTGGAGAAAATCAGGGAAAAAGGGAATCTTGATGAGGCTGAAAAAGAAATTGAGAAGCTTATCGAAGAAAGAAGGAGATTGGCTCAAAGAGACGGAGAGAAACGTTTTTGGAGGTTGAGGCAGCCCGGCGGGGAAAAGGAAAGAATAGTGATAGCTTACCTTGACATTATACCTTTGATTTCAAAGATTCTACTCCAAAAGAACTCGTCAAGGCTTGTTAATTTCTTAGCTGAAAGTACCTTAAATCTAAGCATGGCGTTAAGTCTGGTACCAGCCTTCATCCTGCAAATTAAATAGGGGAGATGTCTACTTGTTCGAATCCTCGGTTGAATGCAGCAGATGCGGCAAAACTTTCCCGCACGGTGAGCTCTTATCCGTATGCGACAGATGCGGCGGGGCTCTTCTATTCCGCTATGATCTAGATGAACTCGCAGAAAAAATCTCTAAGAATCTTTTAGCGAGAAGAAGGAACAGCTTCTGGAAGTTCATAGAGTTTCTTCCCTTGTCATCTTCAAAGAGTATAATCTCCTTAGGGGAGCCTTATACGCCGATACTTCGTCTCCCAGACTCCGATCTTGATGTCGGCCTCAAAAATCTGTTCATCAAAGATGAGGGGAGACTTCCCACCGGAACCTTTAAGGCGAGAGGCATGGCTGTTGCTGTTTCAAAACTTAAGGAGCTAGGCGTAAAGCGGGTATCCATCCCTTCGGCTGGGAATGCAGCTTCAGCTCTGGCTGCGTATGGTTCTAGGGCTGGAATGGAGGTTTACGCTTTTATGCCGAAGGATGTGCCGGATGTTATACTCAAGGAAAGCGTGTATCTGGGAGCTAGAGTCTTCCTCGTTGACGGACTTATAAGCCACGCCGCTAAAATCGTTGAAAAACTCGGACGGAAATATGGATGGTTTAATCTCTCAACGAACAAGCAGCCCTACAGGTTTGAGGGCTATAAGGCTATGGCTATGGAAATATCTGAACAATTCGATTGGAAGCCTCCTGAGAACATATTTTTCCCAACCGGCGGAGGGGAGGGGATAATCGGTCTCTGGAAGGGCTTCAAAGAGCTGAAGGAACTCGGGTGGATAGAAGAGGCTCCGCGGTTAATTCTTGTTCAATCCTCCGGATGCGCTCCGCTTGTTAAAGCCTACAATGAAGGCGAAGCAGAGGTAAAGGAACCCTGGGAGAACGCTGAGACGATAGCGGCAGGCTTGAGGGTTCCATACCCGTATGCAAGCTACTTAATATTAAGGGCGCTGAAAGAAACAGGCGGCATAGCTGTCGAGGTGGATGATGAGGAGATACTTTCCTCGATGAAGGTCTTCTTGAAGATGGGGATATATGCATGCCCAGAAGCCGCCTCGACGCTTGCTGCGGTGAAAAAACTTGAGAATAATGGCATTCTTGACAATGATGAGAAGGTGCTTTTGTGCATAACAGGCAACGTAATGAAATACTTCGACATCATGAAACTGGAAAAAGATAAAATTCCCGTGCTACCTAAGGAGACAGACTGTTTGTAGTAAACGCAGCGAAGAGTTGAAAGCCTAGCCAAAAATAGCATTCGCATCTCTGAATGGTTGCCCATCTATTTTTAAGCATGAGTAGACATGGATTTTTGAAGATAGCTATTCTCACCATTGTTGTGGAGAGCGTTAGGATGTGCGTGATATCCATTGATGGAATGAAGTTCCGTATCGACGGTAAGCTAACCTATGAGGAGTATAAGCCAGAATCACGTGGAAGATTGATGAATGTTCGAATGGTTAACTGCATTTTTGACGATGAAAATCCCGAAACCAGACCGGCCGGGTTCGACCCTGAATCAAACACGACGAGTTTCATTAATTCCATGGAGGAATACAAGTCCAAGGGAATCCTAGCTTTCACCATTAATCTTCAAGGCGGATACCCGGGATATGAAGGAGCAATCAATTCTGCATTCCGTTCCGATGGAAGCCTCAAATCTGAATATATGCGTCGCGTATGCCGGGTTATCGAAGCCGCAGATGATCTTGGTATGGTGATCATACTCGGCCTCTTCTATCAACGGCAAGATCAAATTCTCCGTGATGAGGATGCCGTTCGCAATGCTGTCGCTAACGCCGCGGAATGGGTGAAAAGCAAGGGATACACAAATGTGCTTATTGAGATCGCCAATGAGTATCCCCATCCGGGCTTTGATCACCACATCATCAGAGATGAGGATGGAGAGATCGAATTGATGGAGATTGTCCGATCCGTCTCATCTAATCTGCTGGTTTCAACGAGCGGCATAGGCGATGGATTTTATCATCCGAAACTCGCTGAAGCAGCGGATTTCATATTGATTCACGGTAATGGATGTGACCCGGATGAGTATCACAGCAAAGTCGGCATGCTTTTAAAATATGGAAAGCCTGTCGTCTTCAACGAGGATTGGTGCTTCTCCGACGATCCTCGAGGAATATTTGATGCTGCGGAAAAGGCGACGGCTGCGTTTAAAGCCGGAGCATCTTGGGGGATCATGAATCAAAAGCGGAATCAGCAATGGCCATTCATCTTCGGAATAGGGAACCCGAAAGAGGGAAGAAATGCGAGGGAGGATTTCATTGCTTATGAGACTATTGCAAAGCTTATAGGGATTGAGTAAAGAGGAGAAATATCCGTTGGTAAAACCTGAAAGGTGGAGATGCATGTCTCGTTTAATGAGTTTGGAGGAAAGAAAGAGCGTTCTTGCATTATTCAGGGGACTGAGAGTTACTGATGTTTGCGACGCTATGGATGCCGTGGGTCTTCAAGATATCTACTGCATGGATCACGATATCAAGCCTCTTTGGAGAGATACTGAAAATTTCACGCATAGAATCTATGGAATAGCCTATACTGTCCGTTTTGTACCGACTAGGCTCAGGGTAGGATTACATCTCGATGAGGAACCTGACCTTGAGAGATTCCGGAAATTCAAACAGTACGGTTACAGTCTTGCTCGGGGACCCATACTGGATGAAATAAGACCGGGAGACATCATAGTAATCGATGCGAGCGGAACTAAAAATTGCGGTTTTCTCGGATCTAACAATTGCTTAGCCATGATAAAGGCGGGGGCTGTAGGTATGGTTACGAACGCTGGATGCCGCGATTCAGATGAAATCATCAAGGAAAGAATCCCAGTATACTGCAAGTACACATCGCAGGGTATCCGTCCTGGAAGATTGGAAACCGAATCCATCAACAAACCCATAGAATGCGGCGGGGTCACAGTGCATCCGGGAGATATGATAGTCGCCGATGGAGACGGGGTCATAGTTGTTCCATGGGATAAGGCGAAACTCGTGGCCGAAGAGGCGAGAAGGATCGCAAATGCCGACAAGGCGAGTAGAAGGAAACTATATGAAGATCTCGGTAGACCCATGGATTGGACTGTTGAGCCTCTATAGAGGCAAACTTAACATTATGACTTCTGTGAAGGTTCAAATCGCATGAGAGAGTCAAGCTTAAATAGGCAGCTGGGAATCACGTAGATGGTGAATCCTTCATGATATACATCAAGCATATTCCATCGATAAAAAAGCTGGCCTTAGAGGAGACTCATGGAAAGACCTCATTGTATCAGGTTTTTTGGCAGTCAGACGCTCATGGAGCAAAGTTCGGCGAAAAAAAGCCCGAATCTATGAAGTCATTCACGAACTTCGCTAGAATAACAATTCAGCCCGGAGGCACGAATAAAGTTCATGTCCATAATGATATAGAACAAGTGTACATAGTTCTAAGAGGAAAAGGCACAGTTCAGGTTGGCGATGAGAAAGCAGAGGTTAAAGCCGGGGACGCTATTTTTCTTCCAGCGAAGATTCCCCACGGATTCGTGAATACTGGGGATAAACCTGCAGTACTCCTGCTTATCGGAACCCGTGTATATGAATAAAGTTTTCTCGAAGCTTTACGTCGAGTACACATCGACCAGGGGTCTTTAAGCCAGACAATCCGCTTATTGAATTTTTTCCTCTCTATTCATGTCTCAATGCTTCAACAGGGTCTAAACGCGAGGCTCTCCAGGAGGGATAAAACCCAGAGATCATACTTAAAGCCACACATAGAACCCAGGTGGAGATGATATTCCAAGAATCGAAGACTGGAACGATTTGTATCACGAACGGTCTCTCCGGTCCGGACGGCGTTTCCAGATGCAGGCTTCTTCCAAGAATCCAGCTCATACCATAGGAAAGGCTCATGCCGAAGAGGACCCCTATACCCCCGCCTAGTATACCTATTATTGTAGCCTCGCATAGGAAGATGGCTAGAACAAGCCTGTTCGTGAATCCGAGAGCCTTGAGCAGCCCGATCTCTTTTATGCGTTCCATCACTGATGTCTGGAGAGTTGTGATTATGCCGACTGATGCGACGAGAAGGGAGACCATCGCGACGATTCTGATGAAGAGATAAACTCCCCTCGTGACTTGATGGATCATGTCAGAGATCACCTGTGGCGATATTATGATAAGATTGTTTCCATAGAGATCTCGTATCCTATTCATCACGGCTTTATTCAGATTCGGATCTTTAGTGATCACGTAAAGCCCATCGAAGTTCTCCTTGTCGAAGAAGCTCTTAGCCGCTGAGGTTGAGATAAATGCCATCTGATCAACTGGGACTATTCCGCTTCCTATGTAATCAAGAATCCCTCGAACAATGAAGGCGCGTTGGAAAACCACAGGCTGCTGATTCACGTATTTTTGATAGACAACTTTAACGGTCTGTCCGAGAGTCGCGAAGGGCTCCTTCCCATCCGATGAACGTGCCAACTCGTTGCCTAGGACTATTCCCACATTATCCGTCTCTGAGACGAAAGTTCCCGACTGATAGCTGATGGTGGGGAAGAGAAGCGGCAGCTTACTTTGATCCACCCCAACCACTATGGATGTTTGACTTTCTCCCTTCGAGGTGATAGATGAGGTTTGCTGAATGAAGGGGAGAGTCTCATCAACCCCGTTAATCCTAGAGATCTCATCGGCTAAAGCCATGTTTATGTCAATATCTCCCCGTGGGCTTATTATCAAAACATTCGCACCTAGGCTGCTGAATTGGCTGTTGATGAAGTTTGTGAATCCATTTCCTGTGCCGTTCAGAGCGACTATCAGGCTTGCGCCCATAATGACCATAAGGGTAGTTAGACTTGCCCTTACGCGTCTCTCTTTCAGCGCCTCGAAGGAGAAGCTGAAGATCTCGATGATGTTCACCGCTAGATCTCACCTGGCCGTAATGCTTCTTTCCTGTCGAGCGAGATATCTCTTGTAAAGAACCAGAATCGCAACGGATGCGGCGAGAATCGTTAATAATATGAATATCTGCTCAAGGGAAAAAGTGAAGAAACTTGTATTCTTCTGTGGACTTGGAGTCTTCGCCTTTACGGCTTTAACCGTCAAGTAGAACGTCGTGTTAAAAGCATGATCCACGTGCTGATCATCCCTGTAAGTTATCTTCATCGTGATGGGATAAGTTCCATTCTCAGCGTCTCCCCGAACGTAAGCACCAAGCATAAACGGAGATTGGGAATTCTCTTCAACCTCGCCGATGTAGGTTGTGCTTTCAGAGGTTAAACGTAAAATGGGGTTAGGCAGGATTGAGGCGTTAACGTACATCGCGGATACTGTTCCCTTGTTTAGCAGAGTTGCAGTGATCTCAACTTTAGAGCCGTTTCGCACAAGCTCAGGCCTTATCGCCTTATCATAGAGAACTAGCTCAATCCTTCCGACAACCACCAAACCTAGAGGAAAAGTATCTGTGTGGCTCTCACCATAATCATCGCGATAATTGATGGTGAACGATCCGCTGTATGTGGAGTCTATCGAAGCGTCAGGTGCATATATCACAAGGTTTATTGTACTCGAGTCTCCAGCATCTAAATACTCGATTTTCCAGCTATTTCTGCCGTGAACCACAAGCGGGTTTGGAACCGTGAGAGA
>CAZCXS010000033.1:0-6726 GCA_964502685.1 uncultured Candidatus Bathyarchaeia archaeon | reverse complement strand
TAAGCAACGCAATCTTAGCCTTCTCAACACGCTTCGGCATACCAGAATGAACGACCTCTTTATCTAGGACTATGCCCTTTATCAGCTTCGTATCAGTGATTGATTCTCCAGGCTTCTTCTCAACCATGATATCGTCTAGGTCTACCCGATACTCGTCGCCTACTTTACGTGCAACATGCAAGACGGCGTCCACAGCGATATCGGCTAGCTGCTCCTTATTCTCAGAGACCAGTTTGCTCGCCATGGAGGTCATCGCAACCTTCTTCAAAGCTTCCCTGTCAGTCGGATCCACTGGGATCGCTATCTTCTCCAGTACTTCGAGAGCCCTATCAGCAGCCTTCCTATAGCCATCGATTATGACTGTTGGATGAACGTTCTTGTCGATGAGCTCCTCAGCCTTCGTTAACAGCTCGCCAGCCACGACGACGGATGTTGTTGTTCCATCCCCGACTTCATCGTCCTGTGTCTTGGCGACCTCAACCATCATCTTGGCCGCTGGATGCTCAACATCAATCTCATCAAGAATCGTTTTACCGTCGCTCGTGATGGTGACGTCCCCGAGGCTGTCAACAAGCATCTTATCCATACCCTTGGGGCCAAGAGAGCTCTTAACAGCCTCGGCAATGATCCTCGCAGCCATAATATTATTGTGTTGAGCTTCTCTGCCTCGCGTCCGGGTGGACCCTTCCTTCAATATTAAGACAGGTACACCGGCGGACAAGGATGATGCACCTCACTCGTTTACAATTAATCGACTCAGTGAACCTTATATATTTTTCGTATACCTAAATGCCATATGGATAAATGATTAATCGACGATTCTAAAAGCTCTTTGAAGAGCGGGCGTGCAGGGATCGGGAATAAAACAGAGAAGAGACTCAACGATCTGCTACTAGAATGCAGAACGCTTAAAAATATTTTCAATATTAGCTTATTACGATGGAGCCGATAGAGACCTCGCCGATATTCGTTAAGCCTCGCCCTAGGCTCTTTCATCAAGTCCCCGTCTTAGAGACCTTGAAGTTCGTTGAGATATTTCAAGATAACGACATGTTTTATCCCAGAATCAAATACTTCGTTGAAAAGATGACTGAGGGCGCACAGAGATTCTTTGTAGATGAGATCTACGAGCTCGGTTTACTGAAGAGATGCTTGGATATCGGCAGATACAAGATAACAAAAAGGGGAAAAATAATCCTGCGAACCAGGCTTCATTCAACATACGACGACGGAGTAAAATACAATCTCGCCACAAGCATAATCATTCGAGAATTCAAGATTCAACCCATCATAGACTTGGAGCCGAAGATAGCGGAGTCGCAAGCCACAGCCTCAGCAGCGAAAAACCTCAGCAAAACAATAGGACAGGAGATAGGCATAAAATTTTAAGTCCCGATAGGTTTTAAACAGCCCATAAGACAGGCTTTGCGTGAAAGGATTTTATGAGAGAAAGCAGCCTTGCAGGCGAATCCTGACTTGCCTCCAAAATTTGTGAAGATTTATCCTTAACCACATCGATAAGTCTGCGGAGAGATCCGTGATCGACCCCTAACCCTCGCTTTACACTCATCTCGACGTGAGCAATCTCCTTCAGTGGCGAGCCGAAACCTGTCTGCAATATGCGCGTGGGAGAGACGCCTCTGCCTGTTCTTTGCATCTGGCCGCTTGCATAGATGTATCCAAGAGCCAGACGATAATCGTTTAGGCCTCTTACCGCGCGGTCAAGCAGACTCCCGGAATGAGATGATTTAACAGAATCCAGATTATCGAAAAGCGAGCATACATATCTAAGAGTCTTCAAGCCCATCTGCCTATTGAATCTAACCGCCTCCTCATCTGGGCGTGCCTCCAGAATGCTCCGCTTAGCCCCATAGAAGACATCGCTCCTCCCCAGAATAAAGGAAGAATCCTCAATGATGCTCGCCATTAAATAGTCATGGAGCCTAACTCGGCTTTCAAACTCTTTGAGGCTAAACAAATTCATGTGAACAGGTCTACCGAGCGCTTGCTCCAGGCGTTTCAGCCTCAGCGAAATCCGAGGTTTTTCATCCTCTCCTTCATACACGACGAAGATGTCGATGTCACTATGCGCGTCGTAATCCCCCCTCCTGTAAGATCCAAATAGGGAAGCGAAGACGATCTCAGCGCCGGATTTCCGTAAAGTCTCCCTTATGAGCATCCCGGATCGTCCCTGCATATCATCGCCGTCCTTCAGACGAGCTTTATGCAACGGTAATTCTAAGATTCTCAGATCGATATCTCTTTTTTAATGTTTTCTCTCGCGATGAGATTCTTCAGGTCTTATCGATCCATCCGTTCAGAGAATTACGGAAAGCCCATCAGCCATCATTTCTTCTTCACAGTCTTGAAGAAATAGTACCATGATAAGCTGAGGAATGGAAGCCCAGTCGCCCAGAGAATCATGAAGGATGTGAATGGCAGATCGAAGATCCACGTGATAATCATCGGGGCTACGGGGGCAACCCAGCATATAGTCAACATGTATACAAAGCTTATAATCAGCGAGGACGTCGAGTCGACGAGTCTTGTACGAGTCTTCTCCTTACTTTTCTGATTTTTCAACAAATTCCCCAGATTTTCAGTTTAACTCCAAATATGCACTTATTTCTTGATAATATGCTTCAATATCGCTACTTAACTAGTTTAGGAAGCAAAAACACTTTTTTCAAATCTAGACGGCAAGAACTTGTTAATTTCCCGAGAAAGATTCTTCGGTTATTGCTTAATGCCCGTCTCATTGCTTCTCGAAATTCCGGATCAAATAACCTTTATTTAACGCTGTATTTATCATAGTTGTCCACGTGGAACGCTGGAATCCCCGATGAGAAAGACAGAAAAGATAATCGGCCACGGAACATGGTACGACAAGACAGCAGCCGACATCATCAAGAGAGAACGCAGCTTAGGCAGAAGTCTAGATCTATTGAGAGTTGAAAGCGGAGTCGCAGCTTCAGGCATCCCACACATAGGAAGCTTCAGCGAAGTAACGCGGAACTACGCCGTCTCCCTAGCCATAAAGGAGCAAGGCTTCAAGACGGAGTTCATATTATTCTCCGATAACAAGGATGGACTCAGAAGCGTCCCAGCTGGACTCCCAAAATCCCTCAGAAAATTCATCGGGTTCCCAGTCACAGATATCCCCGACCCGTTTCGCTGCCATGAAAGCTACGGGGATCACATGGTCAGCCTTCTTCTCGAAGCGTTAGAGGAGGCCGGCATAGAGTACACATTAATCAAGGGAGCCGACGCCTATGCGCAAGGCTTGCTGAATGAGGAAATACGGCTCCTCTTGGAGAATGCTAAACGCGTCGGACAGATAGTGAAAGAAGAAACCGGCCAAGAAAAGTATCTGGAAGCTCTTCCATACTTCCCGGTCTGCGCATCCTGCGGCAGAATATACACGACGAAGGCCTACAAGTTTCTGCCTGATGAGAATAAGGTTCTATATAGATGCGAAGGCATGGAGATAAAGCACAAGTGGCTTGAAGGCTGCGGATACGAGGGCGAAGCGGACTACACGAAAGGAGAGGGAAAACTAAGCTGGAAAGCCGGGGAATTCGCTGCGAGATGGCGGGCATTGAATATACGATTCGAAGCGTATGGAAAGGACATAGCCGACTCAGTGAGGGTGAACGATCGTATCTCGAGGGAGGTTCTTGGCTATGAGCCGCCGATGCACGCCCAATACGAGATGTTCCTCGACAAGGGTGGAAGGAAGATCTCTAAATCTAAAGGCAACGTATTCACCCCGCAGGTCTGGTTTAGATATGGATCTCCACAGTCGATGACGCTGCTGACTCTGAAGCGTTTCGTCGGGACGAGAAACATATCCATAGAGGATATTCCGCGCTACATGGATGAGCTTGACGAGCTTGAAGACATCTATTTCGAGAGGAAAAAGGTTAGAGATCCGAAAGAAAAAGCGAAGCTAACCGGACTGTACAAGTACTGCTGGTTCATGAATCCCCCGAAGAAACCCAGCATACATGTACCCTACAATCTGCTTGTCTGTCTGGCCAGGGTTGCCCCGAAGGGATCAGAGCTTCAATTTGTGGCTGAGAAGCTAAGGGAGTACGGATACTTGAGGAATTCGTTGACTTCGGATCTGAAAAGACGAGTCGAGTACGCCTTGAATTGGGTAAGAGACTTCGAAGAGACGACGGAGACAACCGTTGAATTAAGCGACAACGAGAAAGAAGCCGTGGCTCAGCTGATTGAGAAGCTACGATCAACCGAAGATCCAGATGTCATCCAGAGCTCAATATTCGAGATTGCAAGAACCAACGGAATAAAACCGGGAAGGTTCTTCCGGATTCTATACTTGATTCTCCTGGGGATAGAGTATGGACCTAGGCTGGGGCCGTACCTCATCGACATGGGGAAGGATAACGCGATAAAGATGCTGAAGAGAAGTCTAGGTTCCTGAGGACATCTAAATGAAGCGACACTCTTTATTTACACACATAACTACTTTATCTTGTATGATGAAAAAGCGAAAATGACGCTGAGAGATGTACGTATGCTTTTCAGGTGAATCACCATAAATGATCGAGATAGACGGAGCTAAAAAGAGCGGAAGCGGAACTATTCTGAGGCTTTCCGTCGCCTTATCCGCGATCATAGGGGAACCATTGCATATCTACAACATCCGAAAGAAACGCAGCCAGCCCGGATTGAGACCCCAACACTTAGAGGCAGTCCTGACAGCTGCAAGGCTATGCGATGCAGATGTTAAAGGCGCATCCATAGGTTCGCAGGAGATATGGTTCCACCCGCGGGAGATAAAGGGGGGCTACGTGAAGGCTGAGATTGGAACAGCCGGAAGCATCCCGATGCTGATTATGACTGTTCTGCCTATTTGTGCATTCGCTAAGCACCCTGTGAATCTACGCATATCAAAGGGCGGGACTGATGTTCGTCACTCCCCGACGATAAATTATCTCAAATATGTCTTGCTTCCGGTATTGAGGCGTATGGGCTTAGAAGCATCAATAGAAGTCCACAAGTATGGATACTACCCCAAAGGCATGGGTGAGGTCACCTTGAAAACTCAGCCATGCTCCCGTTTAAAGCCGATCAGGCTGGAAAGATTCGGCAGTATCGAAGAAGTCGGCGGAATCTCAGTTTGCACTTTCCTCGCCGATCGAAAAGTGGCTTTAAGGCAAGCTAACGAAGCTGGGAGGCTTCTAAAGATCCGAGGCTACGATCCGAAGATAAGGATAATCAACGACTTCTCTAATCCCGTTCAGAAGGGAAGCTCACTCGTTCTTTGGACAAAAACTGACACCGGCATTCTCCTAGGAAGCGATGCGATAGGCGAGATCCGCAAGCCAAGCGAAGCTGTGGCACGGGAGGCTGTGAAAAATCTTTTGGATGAGATTCAAGCCGAAGCGACCGCTGATGTTCATCTAGCGGATATGCTTATCCCGTACGTGGCTCTCGCAGAGGGAGAGTCCACCTATTCGACAAGGTTCATCACCGATCACATAGAGTCAAATCTGTGGCTTGCAAGCGAAATCCTCGGGGTTTCCTTCGAAGTGAAGAAGCATGACGGCCTTGTCAGCCTCACGAAGAAGTAAACATGTAAGCCGGGATGGTGAGTGGTAAGCGCACGTGTCCGCGGAATCTATGCTACTGCGCTTACTCGGTTATTATTAGATAATAGCTTCGAGATCGTTCAGCCTTCCAAACCTATAATGAGAAGGTTCGGTCTCGAGGGGAAGAATGAGGCGGATGTTCAGCCTGACTTAAACGTGCATGATAGGCTGGATCGACAGGGCGTGATAGCCACAGGCAGCATAAGCTCAGTTGAAGAGTTCATCTATATTCTGAGATCTACGCTTGATGATGCCATATGCAGGAATCCCCTACGGATCGCACGTGAGATAATCCACCGAGACGGCCACGGGGCTTCCTTAAGTGGCGTTCAATTACCTGACGTTTTAAATGTGGAATCAGAACGATTACTCCGCGTAGACATCGAGTTTCCGGGATTATCCAAAAAGAGGCTTGACGAGATCCGGGCGGCAGTTACGCCTACAATCACCGGCCATCATTATTATAAGGCCTGTGGAGACGACGTCTCCTCTATGGTCGATATAGCTGAAAAGATGCTTGAGGAGGGGTGCCCCCGAGACGAGGTGGAGGCTCTTTTAAATGAAACCGTTTGGAGAAGGCTTCCTAAGGCAGGATCCAGGATAAACTTGGAACATGTGAAAATCGTCGGTCAGACGTTCGATCTAGGGTTGGCTAGAATTACGAGGTTTGATCAGAAGATCGGACGGTTGATTCTGCTTCGGAGAATCTTCAAGAAGGGCGTCTATGATGGGCTTAAGGTTCAAAAAGACCCAGGCGACTTCGCAGTCACTGAGGTTGTGATTGGCGATTTAAACCTCAGAACAAGATACTTTTCCAAGGATAAGGAGTATAAGGGAACCTATATTAACATAAATACGCCTGTCGAGCTTTATCCATCAAAGATTAGATACGTGGATCTCGAAGTAGATGTCTGCGTATGGCCCAACGGCGAGATCAGAAGGATCGATAATGAAAAACTCGAAGAGGCGGTGTCTACTGGCTTAATCTCGGAGAGGCTTGCAGAGATATCTAACGAAGAGGCTGAAAAAATCATGGATTCAATAAGCCTCGACGAGGAGGAAGAGGCGTATCTCCTCGTTTAATCGATTTTTACCGATTAGTAAAGAA
>CAZCXS010000032.1:0-6741 GCA_964502685.1 uncultured Candidatus Bathyarchaeia archaeon | reverse complement strand
TTATCGTTACCTCGGTAACCTTCGCTATCTCAGCTATCTCCCGTTGAGTCCTCCTCTCGCCGACGAGGACTGAGGCTATGTAGCTCGCGGCGGCGGCGATACCAGTCGGCCCCCTGCCTGATGTTAACTTGAGCTGTTTGGCGGTCAAAAGTATCGTGTTGGCGATCTCCTCGACTTTACCCTGCATTGTGAGCTGGTTTGAGAATTTAGAAACGTACTGGCTTGCCTTGACGGGTGGAATGAAGTAGCCGAGCTCCTTTACTAGGAACCGATAGCTCCTGCCGACTTCTCTTTTACTCACATTTGAGGCTCTTGCAATCTCATCTAGGGTACGTGCGAGACCGCATTGCCTACAGGCGATGTAGACGGAAGCCGCGCTGATACTTTGTATTGATCTTCCGCGGATCAGATGCTCCTTCACTGCTTTTCTGTAGATCACGGAAGCCGTTTCGAGGATGTTTCTGGGCAGCGAAAGGTTATTTGCGATTTTCGTGATCTCCGAGAGGGCAAAGGCCAAGTTGCGTTCCATCGCATCGGAGACTCGGATGCGTCTCTGCCATTTTCTAAGGCGATAGATCTGAGCTCTCTTCCCGCTTGAAAACTTCTTTCCATACACGTCTTGGTCATGCCAATCTATCATTGTTGAGAGTCCTTTATCGTGAATCGTATACGTCACGGGAGCGCCGGTCCGAGCTCTCTTCTCCTTCTGCTCATTATCGAATGCTCTCCATTCCGGCCCACGGTCCGCCATCCTCATGTCGATGACGAAACCGCAATCCATGCATACGATCTCTGCGGAATCATAGTCCCGCATGAGTCTGGTGCTTCCGCATTCCGGGCATTGCCTGACGTCTAGAATGCTTGGCGGTAGTGAAGTTTCATCTTTTCCACTCATTTCCTCTTCCGGCTCCTCTTTCTTCGCTTTGAAGGTAATTGATACAGCATTTTACCGACAAGATCGGAGGCTCTCTCCTTATGAATATCAACTTCAATGTATGGGGATCCCGTGGGACCGAAAACATCGAAGACTTTACCAACAGGCTTCCTATTTTCGTCAAATAATGTCTCGCCGATTCTGGGAGGCTTCGACGTCTTGATCACCGCTTTTTGGCTCGGACTTATATGGAGAATGCGTCCTATCCTTCTCAAAACGGCGATTTACCCTCCAGAAAATCGTAAACGTAAGAATGAAATAAGCATAATATTTAAGTTTTTCTTGTTTAAGATCTGGACTCTGAGTCTTCAGAGCCTAGATGCGACTTCTTTCAAGATTTCGCTTTTAGATTTTACTTTTTTAACAAGGACTAAACCCTTTCTTTCCCAGGGAATACGGGGATAAGCCGCGTTCGGAACAAGCCTGTAGGGTATCCGCAGTTTCTTCAGCGCTTTCTCTATCATCTCTATACTCGGATGGGGTTTGGCGAGTTTCTTCGATACCTTTCTTCCCTCCGCTCTCGTCTTAGTTGAATCGAAATAAACAGGCCACAATGCCACTTCATCGCGATTCTTCATTTCAACAATCAACCTATTTTTGGATTTTCAGCATCTAAAACCTGAGATTCAAATATGTGATCCTTTATTCCTTGGAGATCAGAACGGCGTTTAGAACTCCTGACTGCCCAGGTCTAGAGGTGACGCGGGCTCTTCCTAGAGGCGTGTCCAAGATTGTTCCTTTTGTTATCACGTTTCTTCTGTCATAATCCTCGTTAGCGGGGTTCCTGATTACTCTTGTAATCTCCACCTTTTTCGTCTCACCGGTCTCCGGATCTGAGACGTTAACCCATCTCGTGCTTATCAATCGGACCTTGAAGTTTCCGCCTCGTCTTCTATCCAGTTTCGTCCTATGCTCGCCTATGATAGTCTCCGTTGGGAATGATCCCCTCTCGAATCTTCTCCTCTTTCTGTATGCCCGTCTCTTCCCACCCGTGGGTTTCCTTTTATGCAGATCACTATGCCAAGGTGACATCTCGACGCTTTCTCCTCGAACTTGAGGACGCTTTGATTAATATAAATTTAGCGGAACAGTTCTCTGCTTGTTTAGTGTCTATCCGCTAGCCTTTTTTTCTTTGCTTTTGTTGGTTATATTGCTGAGTATTCGGGTTAGCTGCCGCTTCATCATTGTAGGGTTGTGGCTTAAACCGAAGTAATCAGCGAAGTATTCCGTGGCTTTCAGTATCCTGTTCCTTCCCCTCTGCTCTCTTTCGACCAAACCCATCTCCACAAGCTGCCTTATATGCTTGTAAGCGTGAGTGCCACGTGCAGCAATCACCTGCTTCTGAGAAACAGGCTGTTTATAGGCTATGTAGGCTAATGTTCTAAGCGGGCCGTCGGTAAGAAGAGGCTTCACGGCGAGTCTCCTAACCTTCGAGGCGTATTCGATCTTCAACTGGAGGACAAAACGTTGATCCTCGAGCTCCAACACTTCAAGGGAAGTATTACGCTTTCTATACTCCTCCATAAGCATTCTCGCCAGCTCTCTAGCCTTCCTCTGAGACCGGGATCCGATTATGCGGCTTAAAGTCTTCAGATCGAGGGGGCGGCCGGCGACGTAGAGGGCGGCCTCAATAAGAGCGATCTGCTTGTTTATCTTGTCGTCTCCGGGCTTCTCTTTCTTCTCTTTAGCTGGGTCCTTCATTTAGAAGATCCTCGCCCAGAGTTATGAAGATCTCATCCGAGTCTTCTTTCTGCCACAATGAAACTTTTTTTCTGTGAGCAAGAAAAAGTATGATTATGAAGTTTCTTATCTGCTCAAGTTTCTCCAGCCCTTCAACAAGCTTCGAGAACGTTACTATTTTGCCCGCCTTTATGAGGGACTGGATTTTCTGAAGAAGCCTCTTCATCTGCTTTTCCATTTCCATCAAATAGATACTGATGGGGGGAGCGGTCTCCTGGGGGACTAAAAGTAATTCGCTACGCGGAGGAGTCTTAACCTTGAAGAGGCTTTCAGCCTTAAGAGCATCCTCTAAGGCTTCAAGTAGGTTCTGGATTGTGGTGGTTGTAAGCTCGTATCTTAGGGGAAGGATCAGAGGCGGCGGGACATAGTCTGAATCGATCTTGGGAACGGGCTGCGGAGGCTCCTCGAGCTTAAGTAAAAGCCGAGACTTCATGAGGTACACCGTTGCTGAGGAGTCGAGAGCTATCCCGGAGGCTCTGAAGTCGATAACGGCTCTCTTTTCCATCTCCTCCAGAAATGATAGAAGAAGAAAAGACAGGTTTATCTCCCAAGGATTAATCTTCTCCAGCATCTGCGGGTCAAAGAGAATATTCCATGGGGGATGAAAGTAAAAGGGCCTGTCGGATTTCTCTTCCGTCTTCATCGTGGAGATACCCCTTTGAATGTGGTGGACACGACATGGGAGATCCCTTCTCGCCCATAAACCCCATATATTTTATCGGCCTTACTCACCATCTCAGGCTTGAGAGTCACAACTATGAACTGAGCCTTGCCCGCTTCTTCCGCTAATAATTCACCTAATCTCTCAACGTGAAATGCGTCGAGATGCGCATCTATCTCGTCGAAAAGGTAGAATGATGCTGGTGTAAACTCCTGCAAAGCGAAGAGGAAGGCCACAGCGGCGACGGATCTTTCTCCACTGCTGGCTCCGTTTACGAGGATAGGCGGCTTACCGACGAACTGAACGACCATGTCAACCCCGCCCGAGAATGGGTCGTTGGGATTTTCGAGCTTCAGAGCGGCGTTTCCTCCTCCTGTGAGTTTCGAGAAGTATCGGTCAAGCCTCTCGTTCACCCTGTTAAAGGCTTCCATGAAGACATTGTACTTCTTTTGCTCGATTTCTTTGATGAACTTTACTATCGCCATCTTTTCCCTTTCCAGCTCATTCATACGTATCGATAATTCCTTGTACCTCGAAATCTGCTCTTCATACTGTTTAGAAGCAAGCTGGTTAACTGCTCCTATACGATTGAGCTCCGACCTCATTATTTCAAGAGTCTCATCGAGCTTTTCAATGTTTACCGATATCTCCGTTAAAGGCCTCTCATATCCAAGGCTATTAAGCTGATCCAAATATCTTCTCATCTGGAGACTTAACGTTTGAAGGTTCAGCCGAGCCTCATCCAAAAGAGCATCAGTCTTCTCGTATTCCTCTTCAACGGTCTGGAGTTTACCATCTATCTCGTCGATCTGTGAAGTTAACTTCTCGGTGTCTTTTCTCACATTTAACAGGAAATCAGATAGGTCATCCTTTTCCTTCTCGAGTTTCTCAATCTCAGCTTGAATCCACGCTTGATTCTCGGATGCCTGTTTAATCTCATTCTCTATCGATGAGATCCGTTCAGACGCCTTGTCCCTTTGAGAGGATAGATTCTCAAGCTCCTCCTTAAGCATCTCAACCCTTGACCGTAGGGAAGAAATCTGAGCCTCGATCTTGCCTGCTTTCTGCCTTAAAGCAATAACATAATTGCCTATCTCTCCCCGTCTGGTTTCTCTACTCTGCAGTTCAGTGAGATCGATCTTCTTCTTCATCTCTGAAAGTTTCTGCTTTATCTCCGTCTCTTTCTCTAATAGTTCCTTCCGTCTGCTCTCGTACTGTTTCAGCATCAGCTCTTCTTTTTGAAGTAAGCCTTGAATATTCTCAAGGTTGTCCTCAGCACGATTCAGATTCAGCCTCGCCTCGCGGATGCTCTTTTGTACGCGTTCAACCTCGCTTCCCAGCCTCCCTAAGGACCGCGATAGCCTCGTGATCTCCTTTTGAGCCTCAGCGATCTCCTCTTCAAGCTCCTGGATGTGCCCCTCTCTTGCAGCTAAGAGCTTCCTTAACGCGGTTACAGCCTTATCAAGGGCCTTCAGCGAAGATTCGCTTGGAACAAACGAGGAGAAGTCCAGAGGAGCCCGGTAAAAGCCGCTTTCGACCCCTCCGCCAGCCTCAAATAAGTCTCCATTCAGAGTTACTGAGCGGAACCCTCTTCGGGAGACGGTTAGAGCTATATTCTCATCTCTGACAAGAAGAGTGTCTCCCAAGACGAAAATCACAGCCGGCAGATACGTCTCATCACACTTTACAAAATCTGAGAGGCTGCCTAATATTCCCTCGTTTTTCGGAGGATTAAGCCGTCTCCCTCTGGACAGTCCCTTCAGAGGAACTATCTTTATCCGTCCCAGCTTTGTCTTTCTCAACATCTCGACGCATGTGAAGGCCACGTCTAAATCGTCAACCACAAGCGCGTTCAGCCATCCGGATGCGGCGGCCTCTATAGCTCGTTCATGTCTCTTCGAGAATTCTATGAGGTCCCTGAGACGGCCATGTATCCCTTCGATCACTCCTTCCCTGCTGAGCTCCTCAATGTATCGCAGTGCACGTTCTTCAGTATTGAACCTCTCGATGATCTCCTTCCTCGCTTCGAACTCTACAACCGCCTCCTGAGCGATTTCCGCTACTCTGCCAGCCTCTTTAATCTGCATCTCTAGGAGATTCTTCCTCTTGGTTCTCCGGGCCAGTAGGTCTCGGAGAGTATCCAGCTGAGCCTTTTGTTCCTTCTGAATATTCCGTAGGTCTCTGAATGCCTCCTCAAGCCTCTTTAAAGATAAGTTTAGGTCCTTCTTTTTCTCCTCTAGGTTCTTCAGCCTCTCGGAATAAACATCGATCTTCGACCGGCTTTTAGCTTGTTCGCTTTGAATCTTTATTGCTTCTGTGCGTATCTGCTCCAGGGACCTCTCGACTTCTCTTATCTCCCTATTCTTCTCCTCAAGTTTAGATCTTGTCTCATCTATCTCGCTGCTGAGCGCGTCATATATTGACTGTCTCTCAGCGATCTCTTTGAGCAGCGCGTCTCGTTCTCGAGTAAGCTGCCTGATTCTTCTTTCAGACTCCTCTATCTCATTCTTGACGATTTCGATTTGACGTTCCGCATCGATTTTTGACTTTCTAAGATCCTCGAGAATCGCCCTTCCGCTGCTTATTTTGCTATTCAGCTCCCCCAGTCTTGATCGCAGCTCCCCTATTCTTATCTGTATCTGGAGGATCTGATCCTGTTTCTCTTCGGACTGCTCGAGACCGTATCGTCTGATCTCCGATTCGATCTGACGCCGCATCGATCTAAGCTCTTCTCTTCTCCGCCTTAATTCCTCTAGTTTCCCCTCTAGATCTGAGATTTTCCTGGATAGCTCGTCAATCTTCTTCTGGTTATCATTTATTGTTTTGGAAATCTTTATTGCTTCTAACCGTTTTATCTCCTCCAGGATAAAATTGTAACGTAGAAGATCGTTTCTCTCCCTTTCAAGAGACTCGATTCTCTTCTGAACCTCTCCAACCTGCCCCATCGCGGTCTTTATGGCAATATTCGCGGCCTCCAGCTTCTTTTGAGCCTCAGCCTTCTCATAATCATACTGGGCTATGCCTATAGCGTCCTCAATGATCTTTCTTCGTTCTTGAGAGGATATCTCAGCAAGCCTCGTGAGCGTGCCTTGTAAGACCACGTTATGCCCGTTTGGGGCTATGCCCGCCATAGAGAGAATCTCCATCGCGTAGGCTCTTGAAACCTTTCTGCCATTTATCCGGTAGGTGCTATGTCCCTCTTGGTCGATCTCCCGCGATACTGTGACTGTGGTTGTGTCGATGGGGAGGCGGCCATCCGAATTATCGAATTGTATTACAACCTTCGCCTTCTTTCGGGAATTAGAATTTAAGCCTCCATGAAAGATGAGGTTCGAGAAGTTGGTAGCTCTGAGCTTCCTTGCGCTCATCTCTCCAAGCGCGAATAGAACAGCGTCTATTATGTTCG